>JACCTK010000348.1 GCA_013812465.1 Actinomycetota bacterium | reverse complement strand
CGACCCGCGGATTAGAAGTCCGCCGCTTTATTTACGAAAACGCCGGTTCGACCGCGTATTTAAGCCAAATTAGGACGGCTGGTTCGAGAACTTCTTATCTGACGTTTTCGGCGCTGCGTTGTCTCTATTGACATCGATGCGCTCGATTTGCTCGCTGCCGCCGGGGAGTTTCTATTAATGGGACGAGGTAGCCGACGGCTCCTTACCGTGAACGCAATTGCGCGAGCCACGGCACAGTTCCGTTCGTCTCGACCAACTAGACGCTCGCTCGTTCTCGTCTCCGACGACGTGGCCACATCACGAGCGACGCGGACCGCCATCGGAGGCGTGCTCGTGCTGTAGCGGCGGTCGGCGTCAGGAAGCTGGACGAATGGCAGCCGGCGCCGCGGACGCGATGCGGGAAGCGGCCTCTGCAACGCGGCGCTCGCCCGCCGCATCCAGGCGGCGAAAGGACACCACCGCCACCGACGCGTCGGCCCAGTCTTCGACGAGGATTGGTGCCGCGATCGCGAAGGCTCCGTCCTGGATCTCGCCTTCGCTTCGAGCGATGCCTCGTCTCCTGGCACTTGCGATCTCGGACGGCTCGCCCGGCTGCGACGGCCGGCCGGCGAGTATCGCCTTTCCGGACGCGCCGACGGTCAACGGATGCCGAAGGCCTGGCTGATACGCGACGTGGAGAGACGCGGTCCGCGGCTCGGCGACGAGGAGTGTGACGCATGAGTCTTCGGACGCCACGCTCAAGGTCGCAGTGCAGCCGAGCTCGTCGGCGAGCGTCTCGAGCTCGGGCCACGCGACCTGGCGCCAACGCGGGATGACGCCGCGGGCAAGTTCGACGAGGCCTGTCCACAACCGGTAGCGTCCGTCGTCGCCCTTGATCACGAGCCGGTGCGCCGCGAGCGTTGCGAGGAGCCGGTACACGATCGCTCGATGAACCTCGAGCGACGAGGCGAGCTCGCTCACGGTGACGCCTTCCGGCGATCCGGCGAGAAGATGGAGAACCCGCAGGCCGCGGTCGAGTGTCTGCACCGTTGCCGCTTCGCGAGGCGGTTTGCTCACCACGCGGATTCTCCCGTTAGCGCCCGACGTACAGCGCGCTCGGGATCGCCGTTGACGCGTTCGCACACATAACCGTCCGGTCGCACGAGGTACTCGATACCCGCGATGGTGGCGGTCGTGAATTCGAGCGTGCCTTCGACCGCGCGACGTGGCGCGTCCGCAGGGGCAGGTCGGCCCAGAGGCGGCGCGTGCCCGTAGGTCGCCGGATCCGCGAGACGCCCGCTGTTCACCCGCGCGCGGAGGAACCCGAGTCGCGGGCTGCCGCGAAGGATCGCGTTGCGGACGATCCGTCGAGTCGTGGAAGGCGGCGCCATGAACCGCATCGTGTCGGAGGTCACGCGAAGATTAACGAGAGCGGCACCCCGTCGTTCGGACTCGTACGAGTCGAGAAGCTGTTGGTTCGCCTCGCCGCGGAGCACCGCAGCGAGCTTCCAGCCGAGGTTCGCGGCATCCTCGACACCTGAGTTCATCCCGCGCGCTCCGAACGGCGAAAACCGATGGGCGGCGTCGCCGGCGAGAAAGATACGGTCCGCATGCCACCGTTCGGCGACGCGCTGATGGAAGCGGTAGGCCGTGAGCCACGCGATCTCGTACTCTGCGTCGCCGACGATTCGGGTGATGCGTTCGTGGAGTCGTCCGCTCGCTAGCTCCTCTTCAGCGTTCGTCTCCTCGGGCACCTGCCAGTCGATGCGCCACTCGTCGTCTGGCTGGGGGTGGATGAGTACCGTGCGTCCCGGGTTGAACGGTGGGTCGAAGAAGAATCGCCGTTCGGTCGGAAACGGAAGTGCGGCTCGAATGTCGCAGATGAGGAAGCGGTCCTGATGTGCTTTCCCCGGGAAGGGGATCCCGAGAGCCTCGCGCACCGTCGAGTTCGCGCCGTCGCACGCGATGACGAACTCGGCGCGGAGGTCGTCGGCGCCGTTGAGCGTGAGTGTCACCGCACCGCCGTCCTGGCTAACGTGAGCCACGCGTGCGCCCCAGCGGACCTCGATCGACGAGGAAGCCGCGACAGCGTCTTGCAGGACGCGCTCGGTGAAGGTCTGCTGGAGGTTGATGAACGGGGGGAGCTCGTCGTCCTTGGGAGGCGCGAGCTCGCGAACGAACAGCTCGGTCTCGCGCCAGTAGGTGCGCGCCCGCGTGAGGGTGACCCCCTTCGCCACCATCGGCGCGGCGCATCCGTGGCGATCCCAGACCTGAAGAGCGTGCTTCGCGATGACGATGGCGCGCGATCCCTCGTCTGTGGGACCGGACCTCGCGTCGAACACGAGCGACGGGATGCCGAAGCGTCCGAGCTCGAGGGCGAGCGTCAATCCCGTCGGCCCGGCGCCGACGATGGCGACTCGCTCACTCACTCGGCCTGGAGCGCCTCCCAGACCCGTGCGTCCTTCTCGGCCGTCCACACCTGCTGTTCGAGACCTCCGGCCTCGTCGTTTGCGCGCGCCACGTTAAACGGGAGACAGTGCTCGAAGATCGCCCAGTCGCCGTATAGCGGCTCCAGCGCTGCACGCGCTTCGTCGAACGCCTGCTTCAGGGACGCCCCGCGGGCGTGAGCGTCGCGGACGGTCGTCCACAGCGTCGACGTGTATCCCTTCATCTCCGCGAGGCAGGCGCCGACCTCGTCGCCGCGTAGGGCCGGTCCTCTGCCCGGCACGAGAGCCCGGGCTCCGAAGCGCTCCACGCGCGGAAGAGTCTCCGAGATCCACTCGGCTTGGGAGGCGTCGCCCATGTACGGCGCCGCCTTCGCCTCGACGAGGTCGCCGGAGAAGAAGATCCTCTCCGCGGGCAGCCACACCGCGACGTCGCCGATCGTATGGCCCCCACCGAGGTGGAGGATCCGCACCTCGCGCTCCCCGAGCCAGACGGTGAGCGAGTCGGCGAACGCGACATCCGGCTGCGTGAGGCCGGGTATCGAGCCTGCGTCCTTGAAGAGGCGCGGGAAGCGCCGGTACTCTGACTCCCAGTCCTGAGCCCCGCGCTCGTCGATCCAGCGCTTCGTGTTCGCGTGCGCCACTACGTGGCGGGCGTCGAAGGCGGAGGCTCCAAGGACGCGCACCGCGTGGTAGTGCGTCAGCACGAGCCACTCCACCGGCTTGTCGGTGATCGTGCGAAGGACGTCCAGCCACTCACGCGCGTGCGTCGGAGTGGCGCGCGCGTCGATGCAAAGTACGGAGTCCGGCCCGACGACCGCGCCAACATTGGGGTCGCCCTCCGCCGTGAAGGCGTAGACGCCGTCTTCGAGCTCCTCGAGCTTCGTATTCTTCTCGCCGAGGTCGGCGGTGGAGGCGAAGGGTCTTGTCATCGCTACAGGTGGCTCGTCACGCCGGCCAGGCTGGGCTCGTCGGACGGCGGCTCGTACCACGAGTACGCGTAGCGCCCGTCGTCGAGATCGCGCGCGAACGTCGAGAGCTTGAGCGGCCTGAACGTGTCGCACATGACCGCGAGCTCGGTGGTCTCGGCAACCCCGAGAGACTCTTCCGCGAGACCAGGCTGCGGCCCGTGTGGAAGGCCGGACGGATGGAGCGTGATGGCCCCGACCGAGATGCCCTTCCGCGAGCCGAAGTTGCCCGAGACGTAATAGATCATCTCCTCGGACTGCAGGTTCGAGTGGTGGTACGGAATGGGAACCGCCTCGGGGTCGAAGTCGAGCTTGCGCGGGCAGAACGAGCAGATGACGAAGTTCTGTCCCTGAAAGGTCTGATGGGAAGGCGGTGGCTGATGGATCCGCCCCGTGATCGGCTCGAAGTCGTGGATGGAGAAGGTCCACGGATAGAGGAACCCGTCCCAGCCCACGACGTCGAACGGGTGGTAGTCGAGGACGTACTCCTGATAGCCGCCGCGCACGCGAACCTTGACCAGGAACTCACCGCGCTCCCGGCGCGTGTGGAGGTCGGTCGGCGGATGGATGTCGCGGTGGTAGTAGGGCGCGCCCTCGAGGATCTGCCCGTACTGGTTGCGGTAGCGCCGCGGGATCTCGATCAGCCCCGGGGTCTCGAAGACGAGATAGCGCTGCGGTCCGTCGGGCATGAACCGGTACGTCGTGCCGCGAGGAATGACGACGTAGTCCCCGTCTTTGTAGGGCACGTCCCCGAAGATCGTTTCGAGCGTGCCATGCCCCTCGTGGACGAAGATCACCTCGTCGCCCTCGCCGTTGCGGAAGAAGTAGTCCATCGAGCCGGACGGACGGGAGAAGGAGATCTCCACGTCCTGGTTCCACATCAGCGTCCGGCGGCCGGAGATCTCGTCGCCTTCCGGCTCGACCTCGTACGTGTTCTGCAGACGATGCGCGTGCGTGTCGGGGACCCACTCCTCGCGCACGATCGGCGTGAACGATCCGAGCTCCTTCACGCGACAGGGTGACTCGAGGTGGTAGAGGATCGACTCGTTTCCGGTGAAGCCCTCGAGGCCCATGACCTCCTCGGTCAGGAGCCGCCCGTTCTCGCGAAAGACGATGTGACGCTTGCGTGGAATCTCCCCGCGACGCTGGTAGAAGGGCATTACCGCAACCTTTTCACATATTCCGCACGTGTGTTCACTATGTGTTTTACTCCGTCGACGTGTCTGAAGGCAAGCGGGACCTGTCGCGCATCGTCGCGGACGCGGCCGATGCGCTCAGGGCCGGAGGCTTCGTCATCCTCACGGGCTCCCGGGGCGGCGTGCCTCAGGGGCATCTCGTCGTCGCGGCGGAGCATGCGACCGCAGACGCGCTGAACTTCATGTCCCGCCACGGGAAAGGCATCGTTTCGGTCTCGCTCACCGCTGAGCAGTTCGACCGGCTCGGGCTTCAGCCGATGACTCGCCCCAGCGTGACGATGTACGGCGCCTCGGTGGGCGTCTCGATCGAAGCACGGGAGGGTGTGGGCACCGGCATTTCGACGGCGGATCGAGCCAGGACCATCGCCGTCGCATCGTCTCCGGACTCGCGGCCCGGCGACCTGATCCAGCCGGGACACGTGATTCCGCTGCGAGCGGCGCGCCACGGCGTGCTCGAGCGCGCAGGTCGCACCGAGGCCGCAGTCGACCTCGCCCTCTTCGCAGGGCTCAGGCCCGCAGCGGCAGTCTGCGAGGTGCTCGGCGCGAGTGGAGACGTCGCCTCGCTCGACGAGCTGAACGTGCTCGGCGCCGACCACGGGATCCCGACTCTCGCCGTCGAGGAGTTGGTCGAGTATCTGCTCTGCACCGAGCGCCTCGTGGAGCGTGTCGGGGAGGAGCAGCTGCCGACACGTCATGGCGCGTTCACCTGCGTGACGCTCCGGGGTCGCCTGGCCGGCGGCACGCACGTCGCGCTGGTGCGAGGAGATCCCTCCGCCGAGCCAGTGGTCATGATCCATCGAGAGTGCATTGCGGGCGCGCTCGGGGCAACTGCCTGCCGATGCGAAGGGCTGCTCACCGGCAAGCTCGAGCGGGCTGGACGCGAGCGCGACGCCGTGCTCGTGGTCGTCGGTCGCGATCTCGAGACGACCACGGTCCTCCACGCGCACCAGTCCGATGCGGTGGTCGATGAGCTCGACTTCGGAGGTCGCCCCACAGTCTCGGATGACGCCGTTGCCGCGCAGATCCTCGCAGAGCTCGGCGTTCGCTCGCTCGTGCTCGTCGGGGCCGATGGTGACGCGACCGGTGGCTTCCAGTCGCGTGGTCTGGTGACGATCCGCCATGAGCCGCTGTGAAGCGGCCGGCACTCGATGAGCGCCGGCCGCTTCGGGTTCTCAGCAGTTGACGAACGTGGGTGGCGTTCCCGGTGGAAACGGCGGATCCTGCGCGCACGCATTCGAGCCGCGCCCCCCGCTGAGAACGTCGAGCCCGAGCCCACCCTGAAGCGTGTCGTCGCCGTTCTCGCCGGCGAGAGCGTCCGACCCGTAGCTTCCGTACAGAGCGTCGTCACCGTTACCGCCGCGCACGACATCGTTGCCGTCGGACGGCATCGTCGGGTCCGCGAACGGGAGGAAGCCCCAGCCGCCGTACAGCGTGTCGTCGCCGTTTCCGCCCTCGATCCTGTCCTGGCCGTAGCCGCCGACGACGAGGTCGTTGCCATTCCCTCCGGTCAGGTGGTCGTTCCCCCGTCCGCCGAGGATGACGTCGTTGCCGCCCCCGCCGTCGATTGTGTCGACGCCGTTCGACCCGCAGAGGACGTCGTCCGCAGGGGTTCCGACGATGGTGACGCCGTCCGCGGACGAGATCGAGCAGGGCGCGATGAACGCGCTCCCACCGCTGCCGACGCGGAACACCCCGACGAGACCGGCCGCGAGCGCAGCGACCGCCGTGTCGGCGTCGTTCAGCGGCACGAAGCCCTGGCCGAGGTCGACCGCCCGCGCCCAGTACCGGGGAGGAACGGGTGGAGCGCCGGGCGGATTGCTCGTCTGCTCGACCCACTGCACACTCGGGTTCTGCATCCCCGGGGTTCCGGGCTGTGTGTCCATGGGCACGAGTGCGAAACCGCACGCCTCCGTCGCGGTCGCCGGCGACGTGCCGGACGAACCCGGCGCGACGTCGTCGTGGTGGGGCTCACCGAACCCGTCGGGCAGCGGGGGAACTACCCCCGGCGGGATATACACGCTCGTCCCCTGCGGGTACTGGGCGTCGATCGCGGCGACGAGGAAGATGTCGTTCGCATCCGGTGTCTTCGTGAAGCAGTCCGTCCGCATCGGCGGCACCTGCTTGATGAAGATCTGCGTCTCCGCGCCGTCGCGCCAGACCGCGCGCGTGAAGTCGTACTGACCGACCCACGGATGTGATGCGACGCCCGGTGCGGCCGCGGAGCCGGCCGTGAGCAAACCTGCCGCGAGCGCGACGAAAGCGAGCAGACCCGCTGCCTTTGATGCCGTTCTTCGCACGCCTCCTCCTCTCCTGATTCCGGCCATGCCGGATGTCGTCGCGCAACCTCTCACATGTGCGATGTCTAATCAAGACGTGCATTTATCGCACGTGCGCGATAATCGAGACGGCGGTGCGTGACAGCACCCGACTGATGTGCGAGGCTTGCGCCATCCCGGATCGATCGCACCGGGCGACCAGGGGAGTCACAATGCGCAAGCTCGTGGTTGCCGGCGTGCTCGGCCTGACGGCGCTACTCGTCGTGGTGGTGCCGGCCATCGGCTCCGAGAGCCCGCCGAACGGCAAGAAGTTCACGGTCTACGAAGTCGCGGACAGTCTCGACGTGGTCAACCAGACGGCGCTACGCGTCGTACCTCCGCCACCTCCGGGCCAGCCCCCGCCGGTCGCCCCCGGCGGAACCGAGATCATCCTCGAGTCCTCGCTCTACGGCGACGCTGTGTACCTGGTCGGCCCGACCCCCGGCCCGCCCGGCACGACGGGGCCGACATTCCAGCCAGACGGACCCAAGATCGGCGACGTCCATGGCAACTGCACGTTCATCCATCGCTCGGGAACGACCGGAGCCCCGAACGACGACCGGACGGCCATGTGCCAGATCAGTCTGGTCTTCCCGAACGACGAGACGTTCGAGCGCGGACAGATCCACGTCGCCGGACTCATGGACGTCGACGACCTCGAAGCCGCAGTGCCGATCGAGCTCCCCGTCGTCGGAGGTACTGGTGACTGGCGGAAAGCGCGGGGGTACGTCGTCTTCCAGCAGCCCTCTCGGCAGGCCTTCGACCGGTTCCGCATCGACGTCGATCTCACGTAGTCGCTTCGCCGACGGCGGCGTGGCGGGCCCGCTTAGCGGGGCGAGCCACGGCCACGCCGCCGTCTTCCTCCAGCCGGACGGCCGAGCCCGCGCCTGCGCCTGCGCCGAGTCGGGCGATGAGCCGCCCGCCGCCGTCCACGGCGATCGACGCCATGCGCGTCGTACCGGGATATCCACCTACGGAGCGGCGCACGATGGTCGCCTCCTCCACGGTGCCCGTCTCGACGCGGAGTTCCTCGATTTCGTCGGCTCCGCACCGCGGGCACCAGATCCGCTCGGGAGCCCCGCGCCAGTCACACGCCCGGCATCGCCACAGACGCGCCCCCGCTGTCACGGCGCCTCCAGCACCGCAGCATTTGCGCATGCCCCGTAGCGGTACGCCACCATTCCGTAGCCCGTGACGACCCCACGCTCGGCCTCGCCGGCTCGGAGGCGACGTACAACTTCGACAAGGCCGTGCATGCCGCCGGCAGCGCCCGCTTGACCGGCGGAGAGTTGGCCGCCGCCTGTATTCACGCGGAGGGTTCCTTCCTCGATGGCCTCCAGAACGGAGTAAGGATCGCCGAAGCCGAGATCTGCGAGTTGGACGAGCGCCAGTGCCGGGTAGTCGTCGTACACAGAGACGAGGGCGATGTCCTCCGGGCCGACGCCCGCGTCTGACCACAGGCGCGGCGCCAGCCCGGCGAGTCCCGTCGTGAGGCCATCGCCGTCGTGCCCGTCGGCGTTGTGCAGCGCACGCACGGCCCCAACGCGCGGGCCGCTCCCACGGGCGACGACGAACGCGTCCGCTCCGGCGACGACCGGTACGCAGTCGTAGAGGCCGAGCGGATCGGCGATCAGCGGAGCCGTGAGGTAGTCCTGGATGCTGAGCGGCTCCCGGTAGGCGGCGTTCGGGTTCGACGCTGCTGCTTGCCGCTGTGCGACGACGAGCCGACCGTAGTCCGCTCGGCGCAGCCCATGACGCAGCATGTGGCGCCGAGTAACCAGCGCAAAGAGCCCGTTCGGTCCACCGTGCGGTATCCCGGCGAGGTGCTCGCGGGTGGCGACGTTGTAGCCGTCGACGAGCGCGCGGAAGTCGTTCGCGCGGAGGACGTCGCCGGCGACGAGCAAGACGTTCGTCGCATCACCGGCCTCAACCGCGCGGACGGCATGTTGGAGCAGGTCGATGCCGGAGGCCCCGCCGGTGCCCGAGTCCTGCAACCACCCGACTCGCAGGCCGAGCTTGACGGCCAGGTCGATCGCGCGGTCCGGGCCGAGCGAGAAGGACGCCACGCCGAGTCCGTCAATGTCTCGTGGCTCGAGTCCAGCGTCGACCAGCGCGAGACGTGCCGCACGGGCGAGCAGAACAGGGGTCGTCGAGGTGTCGTCCGGTCGGCGAAGGTACGGAGTTTCTCCGACTCCGACGATCGCGACGTCGCTCGTCACAGGTCCATTTTCTCCAGTCCAAGCTGACGGAGCTGGGTCGCGAGGTCGAAGTAGATGGTCTCGTTCGTCATGCGATCGCCGTCGAAGCGGTAGACGACGCACGCGCGCACGTCCATCCGGCGTCCGGTCGGCGGGAGGCCCATCATGTCCCCGCGGTGCGTGCCCTGCGTGCGGCCCTCGACGACGACCGCATCGTCCGCGTGGTGCACACGCTCCACAACGAGCTCGAGGTCCGGGAACGCGGTTGTGAGCATTTCGAGGTGCTCGCGCACGGACGAGGCGGTCGGATGCGTCAGCTCCTGCCCAGGGGGCGAGATGAACGCGAGCGGGACGACGTCGTAGGTCGCGTCGCCGTCGTGGAAGGCGGCAATTGCTCCGTCGAGATCGGCCGCGTGTATCTCACCGCGGATGTGCTCATGCACCGTTGCCCAGCGCCGGGCACGCAGTTCCTCGCTCATACTCTCCCCTTCCACGTCCGAAGGTTCTCACGGGCTTCGTCGGAGATGCGCCAGCCCACGACCTCCACGGCGAGCCCGAGGTGTGCGAGCAGTGGACGGAGCGTCCCGTCGATGCACGGCTGCTTGTACGGGCAGCCGGCGCAGAGACCCGTCATGCGTACGACGAGCTCCCTCTCCGACTCGGCGACGAGCTGAACGCCGCCTCCGTGCATTCGAAAGCGATGCGACGCACGCGCTACGGCTGCCGCGGCCGGCGTCACGTCGCCATCAGCCCGAGCTCGCGCTTCTTCGTCTCGAGGTCGATGCCGAGCAGGCGTGCGAAGTTCTCGCCGAGGATCTTGCGCTTGTCCTCGAGGGTCAACTGCGGGAAGCCGTATCCGCGACGCAGGTCTTCGGGGATCTCGAGCTCCATGAACGCTTCGAGGTAGGGACGTGGAGAGCCTGCCAACCCGGCCTCCGATCCATAGATCGACCTGTCCGATCCCACCTGCTGAAGCAGAACGCCGAGCTGCTCCTGCACGAGCCTCGGGGCGATCGGAGCAAAACAGAGGTTCGCCGAGAGCGCGAGATGGATGTTCGGGAAGCGGCTCGCGATCGCAAGGAGCTCCGGGAAGTACGGCACCGCCAGGGGGTGCACGACGAACTGGAGATCCGGAAAGTCGCGCGCAGCCTTCTGCAGATCATTGGGCCGGGCAGTCTCCACGTTCTGCTGTCCGAAGGGGAGGCCCTTGTGAAACTGCAGCACGGTGATCCCGAGGTCGCGTGCCTTCTCGTAGAGCGGGTAGGCGACGTTCTCGTCGTCGCAGGCCAGGTGCGTTCCAGGTGCCCGTTGTAGAACTTGAGCGACACGGAGCCGAGCTCCACCACCTGCCGCTCGAGCTCTTCGAGCGCCCACGGGACACCGCGATACGCGGGGTCGACTCCTCCGCAGAAGAGCACGCGGTCGGGATACGCGCGCGCCATCTCGTACTGCAGCTGGACGGGCGCCCACCACTCCTCGACCAGTCGAAGATCGGCACCACCTGCGCCATGCACATGTCGGTCGGGGACTCCTCGAAGACCAGGCGATGCATGTCTTCCACCGAGAGCCGCGTTGCGTAGTCGAGCGTCGTGCCCGAGAGAGGACGCAAGAGCTCGCCGAGCCCGAGCGCGAGTGAGCGGGACGCCTCGGCCGAAGGGACGTCGGTGCGCATGTTCTCGTCTGACATGTCGTGGAGGTGAACGACCCAGTCGAAGACGAAGATCTCGTCGATCATTCGGTGCTCGCGATCGACTCTACGAAGCGCAGCACCGCGGCCGCGAACGCTTCCGGAAGATGGTCCGGGAGGGGCACGGTACCCCCCTCGATCTCCTGCACCGGCGCTCCGCCGAGCGCTGCAGCGAGCGGGCGCGCATGCCCGTACGAGAAGGGGTCATCCGTTGCGGCGACGACGAGCGCAGGAGCGTGCACGAGCCCGATTCGATCCTCCATCCGATAGGCGGCGACCGCGGCGTGTCCCTCGTGGACGCGCGGGCCTGCGCGCTTCGCGTCGACGAGCAGTCGCTCGAGGAGGTCGTCGCGGCCCGCCGGGTAGTGCGGCTCGCGAGAGCGTCGAAGCGACACGAGGGGGTCTTCGGCCCAGCGATCGACCGGGGCGCCGGTTCGCGCGCGCTCGTCCCGGAACGCCGCGGTCGTATACGGCGTGGACGAGAGGACGAGGCCACGCACGAGCTCCGGACGCGCTGCGGCCAGCTCCACCGCGATGACACCGCCCGTGTGGTGCCCGACGACGATCGCTGGCACTGCGTCGAGTGCCACGATGGCTTCCCCGATGACTCCCGCTGCCGCCTCGATCGTCAGCGGGGCGGCAAGCGCATCGCTCTCACCGAACCCCGGCGTGTCGACGGCAATCGCTCGCGCGTGCGCTGCGAGCAGCGGCAGCACGTCCGCGTACTCGTCGCCCGAGCGAGGTGTCTGGTGAAGCAGCACGACCGCCGCACCGGTTCCGTCCTCGACGAACCGGACTGCGCCCGAGGACGCGTTGACGAAGCCGAACGCCACCTACGCCGGGGCCGGCGTTGGGAGCTCCGCGACGAGTTCGGCGAGCCACTCGAGCTCCGACAGCTCGGCGACGGGCGGAAAGAGGATGACCTCGTCTGCACCGAGCTCGAAGAACTCGAGAAGACCCTCGGTCACCTCCGTGCGTCCCGTCATCGGCCAGTGCCGGATCGGATCGGGCGGAGCGCCCTGGACGAAGTAGCGTTCGAGGTTGGCGTCGGCCTGCTTGCGCACCGCGTCCGTCGAGGCGAACCACGTTCCTGCGACGATCCGCGGCGTGCCCGGCTTCCCGGCGGCCTCCCACGCTCCCTTCGTGGCCATGACCTCGTAGCGGAAGATCTCCGGCTTCGTCCCTCCCGAGATGTAGCCGTCGCCGTACTTCACGAGCCGTGCGGTTCCGCGCGTACGGGCCCCCCCGATGAGGATCTCAAGGTTCGGGTCGAGCCGTGGACCCAGTGCCTGCTCGTCAGCCGGCTCGCTCAACGACTTGAGGAACTCGAGCTGCGCGTCCAGGATGTTGTCGCGCTCCTTCCAGGGCACGCCGACGGCTTCGTAATCCGTCTGGCGCCCGCCGACGCAGACGCCGAGCGTGAGCCTGCCCTGCGCGAGCGCGGCGAGCGTGGCCACCTGCTTGGCGAACAGCGGTGCCGGCCGGAGCGGCGCGATCACCGATTGACTCACGATCCGAATTCGAGAGGTCGCGCCCGTCGCGGCGGCGAGCGTCACGAGCGGCTCGAAGTTCGTGTACGTCAACCGGTCGGGCATGGCAAGCGAGGAGAACGAGGCCTCCTCGGCCCGACGCGCCCATTCGAGCACGAGCCCTCCTTCGACGGGAACGACACCGTTGGGCAGGGTGATTCCGACCTTGTGCATGTGACCTCCCT
>JACCTK010000346.1 GCA_013812465.1 Actinomycetota bacterium | reverse complement strand
AGGGCTCGAGGGTCATGTGAGCGCCTCCTCGGCGAGCTTCTGTTTCAAGGCCCGCCTTCCACGGTGCAGACGGGACATGACTGTACCAATCGGCACATCGAGGATCTGCGCGGCGTCTGCGTAGGTGAAGTCGCCGATGTCCACGAGCACGACCACCTCCCGGAACTGCGGTGAGATCTCCGAGAGCGCCGTCACGACCGAATCCTGTGACAGCCGCTCGACAACCTGCTCCTGCTCGAGAGCCTCCTCGCCGGCCGCCGAGGCCAGCTTGTTGGCAAGAAAGTAATCCGTCTCCTCGAGCGGCTGCGTCTGCGGAGTGCGCTGAATCCGCCGCCCGCGGTCGACGTTCAGGTTCGTGAGGATCCGAAGCAGCCAGGCGCGCATGTTCGTCCCGGGGGTGAAGGAGCGCCAGCTCCGAAAGGCTCTCGCGTACGTCTCTTGCACCAGATCCTCCGCCTCCTCGCGAGCCCCGACGAGCCGTCTCGCAACGCGGTAGACCTGATCTGCGAGCGCGAGCGCCTCTTCCTCGAAGCGGGTGCGATCGCGTGCCTCGGCCGCGATCCGCTGCGCTTCGGTAGCGGCCTCGAGCTCGCTCACCGGCCTACCGTACCGTTTGCCCTATGGGAGGCTGCAACGAGAGAGCAGAGACGGCTATTCCCCGAAGGGCGCCGCTTCTCGGAACCCCGCTCGAGAGAGCACGACCAGAATCTCGGCCTTCGACGTGCGATCCGCATCCCAGGACACGGTCACATCGCCGACGAGGTTGGCGTTCGCAGACTCCAGGCCCTCGAAGCCCTCGAGGGCGAGCGCCAGTCGACCGACGCACCGCTCGCAGCGGATCCCGCTGACGTGAAGCGTCTCTGTGACCGTGGCCATCCTGGGCGATGGTACCGCCCACGGGTTTCGGTCTTCCGCAGTACCAGTTAACGCGTCGCCTTGCCCTTGACGCCGTGCACAGGCCGCCCAGCCGCCTCCCACGCGTAGTACGACGCGCTCGGGCCGAACCCGCTCTGGTAGGGCACGATGCGGGGATTCCGGCTCACCTCCTTCGCGCGTTGCGCGTGCCAGAGGAGATTCGGGTCGTCCCACTCCTCCCACACGAGAACCAGGTGCGCCGCGGTCATGAACTCGGCGACGAACGAGCAATTGGGCGCAGGGCACGGAAACGGATCCGTGCGTACGCAGAACCACCCGCTGTGGTCGGCGCTGTCGTCGTCATCCCACAGCTCCTCGTCGGACTCGAGGTCGAGATCGGAGAGGACAGCTGAGCCGCGCTGGGGGTCCGGGTCCACGGTGGCCACAATAGCCAGGTGACCGAAGTCTCCTCACGCGATCTCGCGATTGTGCTCTCCGGGGGCGGGATCAACGGCGTCCTGCTCGAGCTCGGCTTCCTGAGACGGCTTCGCGAGAGTCCGCTCTGGGCGCGAGTGGGCTGGATCTACGGGACTTCCGCAGGCGCTCTCGCGGGAGCAATGGCTGCGCTCGACCGGCTCGACGACCTCGAGGAGCTCGCGCTCGGGCTCCAACCCGATGACGTCTTCCGGCCGCGCCGCGTCTGGCAGTTTCCGGGTGGTCTCCACGACTACGCGCTTCCCCAGACGATCGCCGAGCGCGTCGACGGCGGCGATGACTTGGGGTCGGCGCTGGTCGCGTCCGAGATCGAGCTCGTGGTCATCGCCACCGACGTGAGCGTCCCGCTCGACGAAGGCGACTCGCGTCACTTCGAGCTCGTCTATTCGGCGGGCTCCACCTCTGCGGAGACGATGGGGAAGGCGATTCTCGCCTCGGCGGCCGTGTCCGGGCTCGTGCTTCCCGTCTCGATCGACGGGGTGATCGCCACAGACGGAGGCTGGGTCCGCAACTTCCCGCTCGCGCACGCGTACCGAAATCCGGAGGTGCAGGCGATCGCGGCGTTTCGCTACGTCGCGAGCTACCGCCCGACCGACAACGCGTTCCTGGCGAGGATGCGAGAGCGCCTGGATCGTTTCCGCGCCGTTCCGCCCGTGCGTGCGCTCCTGGCAGAGGTTCGGCTGGCCGAGGAGCGCGCCGCACGCGGAGAGCCCGCCCATTACGCGGAGATGATCGTTCGCCTCATGCGGGTCGCGATCGCCCGAAACACGGTGCTCGAGGAACGTCTCGCAGCGGAACGGGGCACTTCCGTCGCGGAGTTGCAGAGGCTGCGAGAGGAGGTGATCTCAACGGCTGTCGACGCGGCGCCGAAACCTCGGCAAGGCCAGCTGCGTGCCGAGCTCGAGGCAATCTTCACGTCAGCACGATTCCCATTCCGGCACGACCGGCAGGTCCCGAGCCTGATCGTGAGGGCGACGCAGGGGGACGATGGCCTCGACCCGACGTTCCGCGGAGACGAGCCGTGGCCGGAGGAACGCAAGCGCGCCCTGATCGAGCGCGGCTACCGGCTCACCGACGATGCGCTCGCGGCCAACGCCGACTTCAATGCTTGATGCGGCCGGTGGCTAGCGCGCGGAGGCCGGCTGCCGCCCGAGCGTGACCGTCACGCTCGTCCTTTTCTTGTCGCGGTAGATCCGAAGCTTGATCTTGTCGCCCGGCTTGCGCGCGGCGATCGCATCACGGAGCTCCTCGATCGAGGAGATCCGCTCGCCGTCGGCGGCGACGATGATGTCTCCGCCCAGGTCGTACGTCTCCCCTGCGACCACGACCCGCGTCTCACCGGCCTCGAGGCCCGCCCTTGCGGCGCCGCTGGCGGGGCGCACCTCCTCGACGAGGACTCCGGACTCGACCGGAAGGTTGTAAGTCTCGGCGAGATCGGGCGTCACCGCGTGTCCGGCGATCCCGAGATACGCATGCTCCGCGCGGCCTGTCTGCAGGATCTGCGCGACGACGTCCTCGACCGTGTTCGAGGGGACGGAGAAGCCGATCCCGACGTTGCCCGTGCTGATGCCTCCGGTCTCGATCTGCGTGTTGACGCCGATCACCTCACCCTTCGCATTGAGAAGAGGGCCGCCGGAGTTGCCGCGGTTGATCGGCGCATCCGTCTGAATGACGTGGTCGATCGCGAAGTCGTTCGGGGCGGTGATCAGCCGCTGGAGCGCGCTCACGATGCCCGCCGTGGCGGTCCGGTCGAGGCCGAACGGATTGCCGATCGCGACGACCGGATCCCCCACCCGAACGGTGTCGGAGTCGCCGAGCGGAAGAGGGGTGAGCGCGCTCGCCTGCGACTCGACGCGAAGCACGGCAAGGTCGGTCGAGGGATCCGTGCCTACGAGCTCCGCTTCGACCGTGTCCTGGTTGGAGAAGCTGACGCGGATCTCGTCGGCGTTTTCGACGACATGAAAGTTCGTGACGATGTGCCCGGCCTTGTCGACGACGAATCCCGAGCCGAGAGCAGACGCTGGAGTATCGCTCGAGAACGCATCTGCGGTTCGACTCGTCGATGCGATCTGGACGACGCCGGGCGCGGCGCGCTCGTAGATCTCGTTGACGCTCATCGCGTCCGCGGGCGGCGCGGCCAGCGTGCTCGGGGGCGGCGCGACCTCGGTCACGACGGTCGTCGTCGAGCCCTCGAGCCCACCCAGCAATCCGACCGCGCCCACCGCGACCGCGCCCCCGAGGGCGGCGGTCGCGATGAGCGCTACATACCCACGAAGGGAGGAGAGGGAGGGCATGCCCCTCCGTTATAGACACAGGCGGGTGAACCCGGAGTTAGAGGCGGTTAAGAACGCGTTTTAACAGAGAAACGCGTCTCGCGCCGGCTGTCGGAGTCGATTAGCCGGCGAGGACGCCGGTCAGGTACATCGCGGTGATCCCGGCGAGGAAGCCACCGATCGCGTAGCCCGAGCGCAGACCGCCGGGCGCTTGACGCGCGACATAGCGGCCGACCTCGACCACGACCTGAAAAGCCGCGCCGGCGGCGATCGCAAAGAAGAGGACGCCCAACACATCGCTCGACGTATAGCCGCCGATCCACGCGCCCAGGATCGCGGGCGCCCCGGCGACGAGCGCGAGGGCGACGAGAGCGAGGATGGTCACGCGGGTCTTCGCCACGGGCGCGGCGATACCGAGGCCCTCGGTGATGTTGTGGATCATGAAACCGACGATGAGAAACGTCCCCAGCTGCAGCTCCCCGAGCGCGAAGGAGGCTCCGATGGCAAGTCCCTCGCCGAGATTGTGGACGCCGATCCCGATCGAGACGAGAAGCGCGAGCGTGAGGCCGGTCGCCGTCCCGCCTCGGCTCAGCCGGCCGGAAAGCGCGGTCATGCCGAGGAAGCTGAGCGCCACTCCG
The DNA here is from genome assembly GCA_013812465.1 of Actinomycetota bacterium. The sequence goes on along the minus strand of JACCTK010000346.1, from coordinate 1,075 downwards.
AGCAGGACGAGCCCCGAGCCTCCGAGCGCCGACGGGAGGGCGGCCTGAAGCGCGAAGGCCTCGCTCAACGCCTCGAGTCCCAGAAACACGAGCAAGCCTGCGGTCAGCGCCATGAACGCGGCGAGCCAAGCGGGGCTCGCCTGTCTGAGCGCCGGGAGCCAGAGGAGCCCGAGCGCCACGGGGAGGATCCCCACGAGCGCGCCGATCACCGCGTAACCGAAGAATCCTCTGAGCGCCGGCTCGGGCGTCGCGATCGCGGCCGGAATCTCCTTGACGGTCTGGATACCGGTCGAGCTCGTCACGCCGACGGTGATCGGGTCCTCTTCGACCCAGTCGAACGGGACGACGATCGTGCTCGAGCGAAGGCGCCCGAGCTCGGTCGGCCCGTCGAGCGTGAACGGGACGATCGCGTCGTCGACATTAACGTTCGCGATGGTCAGGTCGTCCGGCTGAGGGTTCCGCACGACGATGCGGATCTCGCCCGGCGAGAACTCCACGCGGCGAATGTCGAACTCGTCTGCGGGCGGCGGGTTCGTGCCGACGAGGTCGACGAGCGAGGAGCCGCTGGTGACGACGGCGCCGACAGCGAGCGCGAGCAGCAACACGGGCACGACCGCCCACAGCCGCCAGCCCATGCGCCCGCGTGCCGTCGCCGAACCGGCTTCCATCTACTCAACGACCTCGAAGAAGCCCATCCACCCGAGCTCGGTGAACTCCGACTGGTGCGCGTGGAACATGAAGCGTCCCGTGTTCGCGAACTGGATCTCGAGCACGCCGCGCTGCCCCTGGCATTGCATGATCGTGTCCGTGTACTCCCAGTAGTCGCCCGTCCCGGTCGGCTGGTAGCGGAAGAAGTCGGCGTGCAGGTGAAACGAGTTGATCAGGTCGAACTCGGTCAGGTTCGCGAGGTAGATGCGCACGAGCTCCGAGCGCTTGACACGGATCGGATAACGCGCGTAGTAGAACGAGCGTCCGTTGACGGTGTAGAAGTTGTTCTCGCCGTCAGCGTCGGTGTCGAAGCCGTTCATCACCAGGACGAGCTCCTGCGCCGGCGGGCGCGGCTCCTTGGGATCGA
>JACCTK010000335.1 GCA_013812465.1 Actinomycetota bacterium | reverse complement strand
CTCGCCGCGGCCGGCGTCGCGTCTGCGACCTACTACGAGACGAGCGGCTGGCGCGGCATCGTCGAGACCGAGCGCGGATCGCCGCCGTCAGCGCCGTTTCGCTCGCTCCCGGGGATGGCCTTCCCTGTCTACCACGTGCTTGCGGACGTATGCGAGCTCCGGGGAGCCGACCTCGTCGCCCTCGAGCAGTCCGACGACGAAGCCGTGCAGGGCTGCGCCGTGCGGCACGGGGACACGCTGACGGTTCTGCTGGCCAACACGACGCCCAAGAGCCTCCGCGTCGTGCTGCGTGGCCTGGAGGGCGCGGCTGAGGTACGTCTGCTCGACGAGACCACCGCTCCGGACGCGCTGCTCGACCCCCTCGTCTTTCGCGCCGACGTGCCTGCCCGGGGCGCGACGGCTGGGCTGTCGATCGATCTGCTCCCGTACGCCACGGTACGGGTGGACGCAAGCTAGCCGTCACCCATCATCGCGAGGTATCTCGACCGGAACCCGTCGATGCCGGGCTCACGCTCCGCGCTGTTCGGCCCCGGAACGAAGCGCCTGGAGAGGACGCCTTGCTGGGTGATCTCGCAGAGCGGCCAGTCCTGGCGATTCGTGACATCCCAGAGCTCGATCAGCGTCGCGACGTCGTAGTCGCGGCCCTCCTCCGCGTCGCCGGCGACGAGCCACTGGCAGCGCACGCGGGACTTTCTCGGCGCCACGGGCTGGAAGTCGAAGACGATTCCGTAGTCGCCCGAGAAGAGGCCGCTCGTCGTCGGATGGAGGCTGAACCCGATGTTCACGGGCAGGTCCTCCTCGCGGAGAAGCCCCATCAACAGCTTGCACACAGGCTCTCCGGTCATGGTGAACGATCGCGCGCCGGCCTTCACCGGAAGGTGGCCGTACTCGAAGAGCGGATGCGAGTGCTCCCCGAGTAGCGCTCCGCTCGGGTTGTGCTTCAAGTCGAACGTCCGGCAGAGCTCTGGATGGGAGCCGGGGCAGTGGTAGCACTCGTAGTAGTTGTCGAGGATGAGCTTCCAGTTGGCGGCGACGTCGTAGGTGACGCTGTACGCGACCTTGCAGCCGCTCACGTCGAACGGGTCGAAGTCGGACTGCACGCGCTCGAAGATACCCCGGAGCTGCTGGGGGCGATCGATGGAGAGGTTGACGAAGACGAGGCCGTTCCAGGAGCAGACATGTGCCCGGTGCAGCGGGTACTTCGTCCGCTCGAAGGTGTCGGGCATCGCCGGCGCTCCCAGCAGGCGCCCGTCGAGTCCGTACGTCCACCGGTGATAGGGGCAGACGAGTCGCTTCATACTGCCGCTCGGCTCGGGGCAGATGCGGGCGCCGCGGTGACGGCAGACGTTGAACAGGGCGTGAATCTCGCCGCTCTCGTCGCGCGTGACGACCACGCTCTCGTCGCCGACCTCCCGCGTGACGAAGTCGCCCGTCTCGCGAATCTCCGATTCGTGCCCGGCGTAGAGCCACTGACGGGAGAAGATGAGCTCCTGCTCGCGCTCAAACCATTCGGGTGAGAAGTAGGACTCGCGTGGGAGCGTCGTGAAGGAGTCGCCGCCATTGCCCGTCGCCTCCTCTGCCTGGGCCGCGGTCGCGATCACATCATCAGGGCCGGTATGGGAAGTCATGATCGGTCTTACGTCCGCTCGTCAGATGTGAACTCGTACCCGGGATTGGGGAAGTCGACCACGAGCCTCCGGAACGGCTCCTCGCTCACGACCTTGCACCTGAACTTGCAGCCGCGCGGGACGAGGAACACGCACGGCGCCTCTGCGACGAACCGATGCTCGACCTCGAGCCCCGGCGGCTGGTAGTAGCTGATCTCCGCGCGGCCCTGCATCGCAAAGTGGACGCCGTCGACCCAAACCCACCATTCGATCTCCTGATCCTTGAACCAGTCCTCGTATACCACCTGCGCTGCTGGCTCGCTGATCACGGTCTTGATGCGGAACGTCGAGCCCTCGGAAAACGGGTAGGGCTCGATCGGCGCACTCTCGAGGTCGGCGGGATCTACCTTGTAGTAGCCGAACTGCGAATACTGGAGAGGGTGCATCCGTGTTCCTTTCTCGAGCCGGGTCAGGTGCGCGGGAGCAGGCTGCATGAGCCGCGGTCCCACGTAACCACGACCTCGCTTCCGAGCTCATACGGGATCCCACCCTCCGCCGCCGTCTCGACCTTGAGCAGCTCCTCGAGCGCTGGCACCTCGATGCGGTAGGAGAAGCCCGCGCCACGGAAGGCCACGTCTTGCACGGTCCCCGTGAGGGCGGGGCCGTTCGTCCCTGGGCGGGCCGAGAGTCGGATGACCTCCGGGCGCAGGACAAGCCAGGCAGGGCCGACTGTCTCGACGGCTCCTGCACCGACGACGAGCTCCGAGCCGCCGAGCGTCACCCTGGCCTCTCCGGCGTTCACGGCATTGATCTGAACGGGGAGGACGTTGGCGTCGCCGACAAAGCGTGCGGCGAACGGAGAAACAGGCGCCCGGTAGATCTCGCCGGGCGGCCCCACTTGCTCGATCCGCCCCTGGTCAAAGACCACGACCCGATCGGACAGCGCGAGGGCCTCACGCTGGTCGTGAGTCACGTACACGAAGGTCGCACCGGTCTCGCGGTGGACTCGCCGCAGCTCGACCTCCATCTCGAGACGGATCTTGAGATCGAGGGCGCTGAGCGGCTCGTCGAGCAGGAGCACGCTCGGCCGGTTCACGAGAGCACGCGCGAGGGCGACACGCTGCAGTTGCCCGCCGGAAAGCTCGTGGCTTCGCCTCGGGCCGTACCCTTCGAGCCGGACGAGGGCGAGCGCTTCCTCAACCTGCCGGGTGCGCTCTTCGCGAGGCACGCCCGCGATCCGAAGTCCGAAGGCGATGTTCTGAAAGACGTCGAGGTGAGGGAACAGCGTAGAGCGCTGGAACACCATGTTCACGGGCCGGCGGTGAGGCGGAACGCGGGTGATGTCCCTTCCCTGCAGGACGACGCGACCCTCCGACGGCCGGATAAAGCCGGCAACGACGCGGAGGAGCGTCGTCTTGCCGCAGCCCGAGGGGCCGAGCAAGGTGATCAGCTCGCCGTCTTCAATCTGCAGCGAAACGTCGTCGAGCGCCGCAACCGACCCGTAGCGGTGCGTTACCGCAGCGATCGAAAGGTGCGCCGTGCCGTTTCCCATCACCCCTCCGTCGGCAGAGGCTCCAGCGAGCGCCGGCGGCTGCGCTCCCCCCGAACCGTGAAAACGAAGGCGACCACCCAGAGCCCGATCGTGACGGCCATGAGCACGGTGGAGATGACGTTGATCGAGGGGTCGACGGTGCGGCGCAGGCTCGACCAGATGAACATCGGAAGAGTCGACTCCGTCCCGATCACGAAGAAGGTGATGATGAACTCGTCGAACGAGAGCGCGAAGGCGAGCGAGGTAGCGCCGAGCAGCAGCGGCCAGACCTGCGGGAGGGTGACCCGGCGGAACACGAGCCAGGGCGACGCGCCCAGATCGGCGGCCGATTCCTCGAGCGCCGGATCGAGCCGGTCGAGCGCCGCTCGGGCGACGAGGAGAAAGTATGGGAGCACGTAGACAAAGTGCGCGATCGCGACCGTCGCGAGCGAGAGCGTGAACTCGATCCGCACGAAAAAGACGAGCAGCGAGATTCCGAGGAAGAGGCCTGGGATGGTCAGCGGCAGGAACACGAGGACGGCGACGGGCGCGCGAAACTTGGGTGGTACCCGCGTCAGCCCCCACGCTGCCGCGGTGCCAAGGACGAGCGTCACGACCGAGGTAACCCCCGCCACGATCGCGGAGTTCTCGAGCGCTCTCGTGAACTCGGCGGACGAAAAGACTTCCCGGTACCAGCGCAGTGAGAAGCCGGTGAAGGGGAACGACAGACTGCCGGTGTTGTGGAACGAGAAGAGGACGACGACAACGAGCGGCGCGAAGAGGAACACGAGCGAGAACAGCGTGATCGCGAGCGTGAACGGGCTGCGCTGCCGGGCTTCCATCAGTTCGCGAAGCGGATCCGGTCGAGCTTCAACAGCCGCAGGCCGAGGGCGGTGATCGCGAAGCACACGGCGAAAGCGGCGAGCATCAGGAACGAGAGCGCGGCGCCGAGCGGCCAGTTTCCCACCGAGGTCAACGCCGTCTGAATCCGGACGCCGAGCAGCACGCCGTTCGTGCCACCGAGGAACTGCGGCGTGACGTAGTCGCCCGCGGAGAGGATGAAAACGAATAGGAACGCGGTCGCCGCGGGCGCCGCGATGAGCGGCAGAACGACGCGTACCCAGCGGAGAAGCGCGTTCGCGCCCAGGTCCTGCGCAGCCTCGAGGAGCGCAGGCGAGATCGGCCGAAAGCCAGCGTAGAGAACGAGGACGACATAGGGCAGGAAGATGTGCACGAGCGCAACGGTCACCGAGAACCGGTTGAAGAGAATGAAGCCGAGTGGCTCGTTGATAAGGCCGATGCGCTCGAGCCCCGAGTTGAGGAGCCCGTTCTCGCCGAGGATCGTGCGCCACGCATAGATGCGGACGAGATAGCTCGCGAACAACGTGGTTGTGATCAGGAAAAGCACGGGGATCTGCCAGCGGCCGGCCGCGTATCGCAGCCAGTAGGCGATCGGAAGAGAGATCGCGAGCGTCACAGCGGCGACACAAATTCCGACGACGAAAGAGTTGACGGCGAGCGTCCTGTTGACGTCAGAGGTCACGGCGTCCTGGTAGGCCTCGAGCGTCAGTGGCCCGGTAACGCTGTAGAAGCCTGCCGTCAGGAAGCTGTAGACGAAGAAGGCGGCGAGGGGCGCCACGAAGAACAGGAGGAGCGCCAGGGTGGCTGGGAGCGTTAGAGCAATCGGGCCCAGTTGCAGCTGCCGCCCCCACGATGCGGACCGCCCGGGCTCCTCGTGCGCGCCGGCAATCACCGAGCGGCCCGGTTCAGCCTCTTATCCCTATGCCCCTGCCTTGAGCTCAGCCCAGGTGTCGAGCCAGTCCTGGTACGTGACGTACTGATCCGACTCGAACGGCGGCAGCTTGAACAAGGGGGCGCGCTCGAACGAGGCCTCGATGTTCTCGTAGGAGTAGAGGGAGGCCGTCGCGGGGCTGAGGAGCTCTACCGAGCCTTCGACGGTGACGCCGCCGACCAGGAAGTCGGCCGCGGCGGCATTGACCTCAGGCTCGAGGACGTGGTTGATGAAGGCGAGGACCGTGTCGGCGTTGTCCGCGGTCGACGCGACCATGTAGGCGTCGGCGAAGCTGTAGCCTCCCTCCTTGGGAATACTGGTCTTCACCGTGTCCTTGCCCGCCCCGGCGGCGAAGCTGTTGATAGCCGCCCAGCCGCTGAAGGCGGCGACGATCTCGCCCGAGGCCAGCAGGCTCGCCACGTCGCCGTAGCCTGGCGAGACTGTCTTCGCCTGCTTGACGAACTGACGGAGGAGGTCGGTAACTTCCTTGTACTGGTCCTGCGTGAGCGTCGTCGTGTCGTACCCAAGCATGCGCACGGCGAGCACGAAGTTGCTCGGTGCGTCGTCGGGGAGCCCGATCTTGTCTTTGAACTTCGGATCGAGCAGGTCGTAAAAGGACTCGAGCCCACCAGGGAGCGCCGCGTCGTCCCAGGTGAGGCCTACCGAGCCCCAGGTGAACGGCACTCCGGTCCGGGTGCCGTCCGGGTCGACCCAGGCGTTCAGGACGTCCGATTTGAAGAACGGGAACAGCTTCTCGATGTTCGGCACCTTCGCCTCGTCGATCGGCAGCCAGAGGCCGAGCGGTGCCCAACCATCCTTGAAACCCACGCCGTAGTAGCTCAGATCGTAGGCTGCGCCGCCGACTTTGAGCTTCGGCGGGATGTCCTCATTCGCGACGATATAGGTCGAGTTGAACTCGACGCCGTTCTCCTTGCGCCAAGCCGCCGTTTGGTCGGGCAGGTCGTATCCCTCGAAGGAAAGAAAGTCGATCGTCCCGGTCGCCTTCGGCGCGGCGGCCTCGTCCCCGCCACCGCAACCGGCGAGGAGCGCCGGGGCAACTCCGATCGTCAGAAGTCCGATCCCGCTTCGTCGCAAGAGCTCGCGGCGGCTCAGGATCGCGATGTCGATCCTGGCGGCCTCGGCTTGTCGACTCCGTTCCTTCTCAGCACTCGTGTCGGCCATCGCGCGCCCTCCTCCAAGGCTAGTGAGGTCACCTGCAGCGCGATCGGAAGCTGACACAGCGCCTCGAACGTATTCGGGAGTCATCGTACGTAACTAGTATGACTATCATATCGCATGTTGGCTCGCAAGCGGACAAGAGCGACGGTCCTTCGGCCGCTCAACCAGCACGAGGGAGCTGGATCGACGGCGAGAGCGCAATCAGATGGATCGACTACCTGCGTTCAGCCGGGCGTGAACGGGATTTCGGTCGAGCAGGAGCTGACCGTCTTGCGTGCTCGCCGCCCCGAGCGCTTCCTCTACTGCCTCGGTAGCCTTGAGTAGCGCACTCGCTCGCCGTTGCCGAACTGCCGCAGCGCGCCTTCCCGCTCAAAGCGCTCCTTACAGCGCGCGAGCGCTGCTGGATCCAGCGTCACGCCGAGACCCGGCCCCTCGGGGACGGGGACCACGCCATTCTTCGGCCGGAACGGCCCCTCAGCGATGACGTCGTCGACGTACCAGCGCAGCAGCGACTGGTGCGGCTGCTCGAGGTACGGCAGGGCCGCGGATACCTGGAGGTAAGCGGCGGTGCCGATGCCTGTATCGCCGCTGTAGAACCAGAAGCCGATGCCGAATGCCTCGCAGGCGGCGATGAGCTTGACGGTCTCCCGAATGCCGCCGAGGCTGGCGAGATTGAGGACGATCGCGTCCGGGACGCCGAGCTCCGCGGCCAAGCGCACATCGGGATCGTGGCTCGAGAACGGGATCGGGCTATGCCGGCGCAACTTCGCCAGGGCGCGAAGGTCGCCGACCGGCTCCTCCACGTTAGCGATCCCGTACGGCTCCAGCGCCCGCAACGCCCGCCTCGCCGTGGCAGGCGACCAGCCCATGTTTGCGTCGAGGCGGAGCATCGCATCGTCTCCGATCGCGGAGCGCACCTGACGCACCATGTCGAGCTCGGTTGACAGGTCCTTGACGCCGACCTTGCCCTCGAACGAGGTTGAGCCATGCTCCTCGCGCATGCGCGCGCAGTAGCGGGCGACCTCGAGCGGCGTCGACTCACCCTGAACGAGGCCGGCGTCGCGGAAGGCGAAGTACTCGGTAAAGGCGACGTCGGTCCGCGCGGCGCCTCCAAGGAGGACGTGGAGCGGCACGCCGAGCGCCTTGCCCTTGATGTCCCAGAGAGCGATCTCGATCCCGCCGAAGGCTCGGAGCGGCTCGAAGCCGTGCGTATTCCGCAGCGCGATCAGCTCGGGTACCGCGCAGCGGAAGCACTCCTCGACGTTCAGCGGATCGGCGCCCACGAGATCCTGAGCGAGCTTTCGCTCGACGAGGTCGGCGAGCTCGGCGTCAGGAAGCTCGCCGAGACCGACGATCCCCTCGTCCGTGTGTACTTCGACGATACCCTTGCTCACGCCCGGGTAGGTGCCCGCCGACCAGCGGTACGGTGCTTCGAGGGGAGCGCTCACCCTGTGGACGACGAGCTTGGTAATCCGCAGACGCGTACCCTCCGCGGCGACAGGAGCAACCGCCTCCTCGGTCCCCGACTCGATCCGGGGCGTCACGACCAGCCGGCCTCGACGGAGTTCGTCACCCTCCCGATCGCATCGACCTCCACCGAAACCTCGTCGCCCGGCTGCAGCCAGCGCTGTGGCTTCATGCTGTAGCCCAGGCCGGCGGGCGTCCCGGTTGTGACGATGTCGCCCGGTCGGAGCGTGACCAGCTCGCTGAGCGCCGCGAGATTGTGCGCCACGTCGAAGAGCATCTCCGATAGCGGCTCGAACTGGACGCGCTCGTCGTTGACGTATGTTGCCACCGTCAGCTCCGAGGGATCGGTGATCTCATCGGTGAGGACGACTTCTGGGCCCATCGGGCAGAACGTGTCGCACCCCTTGCCGAGCGTGAGATCGGGGCGTTCCATCTGGATGTCTCGAGCCGACACGTCATTGACGACCGTGTAGCCGAAGACGTAGTCCATCGCCTCCTCGACCCGGATCCGCTTGCCGACCTTGCCGATGACGATCGCGAGCTCGACCTCCCAGTCGAGCTTCGTCTCGGGTGATGGCTTCACGATGGGATCACCCGGGCCGATGATCGAGCTCGGGAGCTTCGAGAACCACGTCGAGCGTTCGGGGACGCTCGCTCCTTCGGTCTCGTCGACGAGGCTCTGAAAGTTGATCGCGTGGAAGAGGAGCTTCTCGGGAACGAGCGGGGCGAGGATCTTGTCCGGTTCCAC
>JACCTK010000305.1 GCA_013812465.1 Actinomycetota bacterium | reverse complement strand
CCCCCGAGTTCGTCTGCATACCCCGGCTCGCGCAGCGGGTCGTCTGCGCCGGCGGTGATGAGCGTGGGGATCGAGACGTGCTCGTACGGGGTTGGGTCGGCGGCCCCGAACGGTGTGGCTCCCGGTCCTGCGGGTGGCCGCAGCCCGAGCGAGCGGAAGTGCTCGAAGGCGCCGGGGAGCAGGCTCCAGGTTTGCCGGCGTGACACGAACTCGTCGTCCTCAGCGAACGACGGGTCGGCGTGCACCGCCCGGACGATCGCGCGCATCGACTCGATCGTGCCGTCGTAGGACTGGACGGAGCGACGGGCGTCGTTGTCCGGCGAAAACCCTCCTCCGGAGACGAGCACGAGCTTGCGCGCAGGGAGTCGCGGCTGCTCAGACGCCGCGTCGCGTACCAGGAGTGTCCCCCCCATGGAAAGACCGACGAATGCCGCCTCTCCGACCCGAAGCGTTTCGAGCAGGCGTGCGAGATGGCGTACCGGCTTGCCGAGGGGGTCGGAGAAGTCGCGCACCTTGTCGGTCTCGCCGAACCCGATCCAGTCGGGAGCCAGGACGCGGAAGCGCGTTGCGAGCTGCTCGACGTTGCGCTCCCAGCTGGCCTCTGCGCAATCGCCGGGTGCGCCGCCGTGGAGGAGCACGACGGTCGGCCCCGAGCCGGCCTCGAGGTAGTGCGTGCGGATGTCGTCGACGACGACGTGCCTGCTCTCGGCCACGCCTGCCCTACATGGCCCGCCGGTGGCGGAGCCAGTCGACGAGCACCGCGAGGATGAGCACGCCTCCCGTGATCACGCCCGTCCAGTACGGCGAGACCTCGGCGAGCGTCACGCCGTTCGAGACCACGCCGAGAAACACAACGCCGAGCAGAGTCCCGAGCATCGTGCCTCGACCGCCCATGAACGTTGTACCGCCGATGAGAACCGCGGCCGCGGCCATGAGCTCCACGCCGTCGCCGGCGGTCGCCGGAGCGGACTGCAGTCTGGCCGTGTGCAGGACCCCGGCGAGGCCGGCCAGCAGCGCGGCGATCGCGTACACGGACATCCTGATGCCCGTCACGTTGATGCCCGCGAGTCGTGCCGCCACGCGGTTTCCGCCCACCGCATAGACCATGCGGCCATAGCCTGTATACCGCAGCACGAGCGTTGCGAGGACGAAGACCGCACCGGCAACGACGACCTGGTACGAAACGCCCCATACGCGTCCCTCCTTGAGCGCGGTGAAGACGCCGTTCTCGTAGTCGTACAGGGCGACCGTCTCGCCGTTCGTACGGATGAGCGCCGCGGCGCGAAGAATCGCCGCCATCCCGAGGGTGACGACGAGAAACGACAGTCCGAGCCACCCAATGAGCAGTCCGTTCGTGACAAGACCGAGGAGCCCCGCCCCCAGCACGACGACCACGATCGCCGCCCACAGCGACCAGTCGTGCTGCAGCGTCTGCGCGAACACGACGCCGGAGAGCGCGAGCATGCCCCCGATCGAAAGGTCGAAGCCGCCCGTCAGCATCACGAACGTCAACCCCACTGCGACGATAAGAAGCACTGCGTTCGTCTCGAAGATGTTCTGGATGTTGAAGCGGGTCAGGAACCCGGTCTGCGTGATCGACAGGTAGACGACGAGCGCGAGCAAGACACTGCCGACGCCGAGGTACTCCATCGCGGCGTGGCCGACAGCGTGTAGGCGGGTGCCGACACGGCCGCCCAGCGTTACCTCGCGTGGGTCAGCCAGCTTGCTCGTCTCGGTCTCAGGCTGCATGCTCAACGCCCCCGTCGCCGGCGGCAAGCAAGACGACTGCCTCCTCTGTAGCCTCTTCGCGCGACAGCTCGCCCGCCAACCGGCCTTCGTTGAGGACCAGGATCCGATCGCACAGTCCCAGCAGCTCGGGGAGATCGGAGGATGCCACGAGGATCGTGACTCCACGGCTCACGAGGTCGGCGACGATCGCGTAGATCTCCTCGCGCGCGCCTACGTCGACTCCGCGGGTGGGCTCGTCGAGCAGCAGCGCGCGCGTGTCGTGCGTGAGGCAGCGCGCAAGCACAACCTTCTGCTGGTTGCCGCCGGAGAGCGTCCGGATGTCCGCCTGAACGCTGGAGCAGCGAATGCGGAAGCTCGCGACGGCTGTAGTAGCGCGTCCGTCGTCGCGCCGTTGGGTCGCTCGCGCGAGGGGACGCCACGATGCGAGCGAGACGTTCCTGCTCACCGAGCCCTCGCGAAGGAGGCCCTGCGCCAGGCGGTCTTCCGGGAGGAGGGTCATTCCGGCCGCGATCGCCGCGCCGGCCGAGTGCTGACGCACGACGCGGCCGCTCATGAGGACACGGCCGTGACGGGCACGCCGTACACCTGCGATCGTCTCGAGCAGCTCGCTGCGGCCGGAGCCGACGAGTCCCGCGAGCCCGACGATCTCTCCCGCACGCGTCTCGAGTGTGATGGGATGCGGCGAGCGCTCGGTGACCAGCTCCTCGGCGCGGAGCACCGGCTCTCCGATCTCGACTTTCGCCTTGTGAAAGTACCCGGAGAGCTCGCGACCGACCATGAGCGCCGTCAGGCTCGCGTCGGAGAGTTCGCTGCGATCGAGCTGCCCGGCGACGCGGCCATCGCGCAAGACGAGCGCGCGCTGGGCGAGCCGGCGGATCTCCTGCAGACGCTGCGTGATGAACATCGTGGCGAGGCCCTCCTCGTCTGCGAGACGCTCCACGAGTCGGAACAGCCTCTCGGGATCGGACAGCCGCGTCGTCGCCTCGTCGAGGATGAGAAGCCGCGGTCGCGAGGCGAGCGCCTTTGCGACCTCGACAAGCTCGCGACGCCCGGGCGGAAGTGCGGCAAACGGGGTGAGCGGGTCGAGGTCGAGCCCGACCGCGGCGAGGTGCGTCTGCGCTCGACGCGCGAGGTCGCGACGCTTGACGAAGGAGTGAGGCCGATGGAGCTTGGTCAGCAGGACGTTTTCAGCGACGCTCATCTGCGGTACCGCGGTCAGCTCCTGCGTCACGATCGCGATCCCGACCTCGAGAGCATCGCGCGGACGTCCGAAGGACACCGGCTGGCCATCGAGCAGGATCTCGCCGGCGTCGCCATGCAACGCGCCCGCGAGGATTCGGGCGAGCGTCGATTTTCCGGATCCGTTCTCGCCTGCGAGCGCGAGGATCTCTCCCGCGCGAACCGTGAGGCTGACATCGTCGAGCGCACGTACTGCGCCGAAGACCTTCGTCATGCCGGTTGCCCGGAGGAGGTCGGCGGACGGGCGGCGTTCGGGGTGCGTCATCTGGGTGTTCTCGAAGCCGAAGCCGGAGCGGGAGGCAGGACCCGCTCCGGCTCGTCGAACACGGCTCTACTTCTTGGGCTGAACGAACACCTTCCCATTGACGGTCTTGGTCGCCATCTTGAACGGCTGCTGCGGGAGTTGCGCCCATGGCACCCAGGACTTCGCATTGGCGGCTGTGTACAGCTTCACGCCCACGAAGATGGTCTTGGCCATCGTCTTGTTGCAGCGCGCGCTGTCTGCCGCCCAGGCGAGCGAGTGAGCGATCACCGCCGGCTGAAGGTCGAACGTCGCCGCCATCTTCCCCGCCTTGATGGCGTCGATCGCCGCCGGCTCTCCGTTCAGGCCGACGACCTTGGGCTGGAAGTCACCGCTGAGCGCCGACGCGGCGCCAAGCGCGCTCAGGTCGTTGAACGCCCAGATGCCCTTGAGGGATGACCCGTACTTCAGCCGCCACGCTTCGACGATGTCTCGTGCGCCGTCCGGCGTGATCTTGAAGTTGGTCTGCGAGCTCACGACGTCGAGCTTCGTGGCCCCCGCACCGTTGCCGAAGCCACGGTTGCGCTCGGTGAGCACCGGCCCGGCGAAGCTCGGCCCTTCGATCGCGGCGACTCTGCCGTTCCCGACGAGCTTGGCAAGGCGCTGCGCGCCCTGGTAGCCCGCGTCGTACGGCGACGTCGCGATGTTCGTCGCATACGGCCCACCCACGAAGACGTCCGTCACGACGATCTTCACGCCCTTCTCCCTCGCGCGCTGGAGCGCGGGCTGCACGGCGTTCGGGTCGACTGGCGCCACGATAAGCGTCTTGACGCCTTGCTGCACCATCGAGTCGATGTCGGCGATCTGCTTGCCCGGATTCAGGTTCGCAACCGCCTTCGTAAAGCCGATCTTCATCTTCTTCAGGTCGCCTGCGACGATGCTCGTGATGAGCGCGTAGTTGGGATCAGGCAACGGCTGCGTGAAGCCCACCGTGTACTTGCCCTTAACAGGACATGCGGGCTTGCCCGCCGGCCACCCTGCCTGGGGCGGCCAGGCGGACTGCCCCGTCGTAGCCGAGCCGGACGAACCCGCCCAGGCGACAGTCGACAGCAGGGCAACCGAGGCGGTGACCGCCACCGCAATCAGCAGAACTCTCGATCTCACTCTCTTCCTCCTTCGTCCGTCCCAGTCACCTACGACGAGGACACCGTTTCCTGCCCACTCAGCTCGGCTGCCGGGTCGACCGGATCTACCACGTGGCCGGTCAGACAGTCGAGATACGTCTCGCCCTCCAGGAGCGCGCGCGGCCGAAGAGAGGGTGCCGGTGTCCGAGCCGACACTTCTGCGGCCGTCTGCGGATGCGGCCTGTCCGCGCGCGCCCAGAACGGCTTCCCGTCCGGCTCGCGGAAGTGCGGCATCACCTCCTCGGCGAAGATCTGCATGTTCTTGCGGACGAGCCAGTCCGGCATCGAGCCGATGTGGCCCCCTGCCGACATCACCATGCCGATACGGAAGTCCTCCACCATCTGCGTGTAGCGCTCGATCACGGTGTCGGGTGAACCGACGATGCAGTAGCCGTTGTCGCACAACTCCTCGTAGGAGAGCTCCCAGAACGGCTTGGCGCCGACCTCGCGTTGCTTCGTCATCATCGCCAGGATCGCCGCCGCTGGGCTGTAACCGGGTGGCACGAGGTGGTGGCGCGGAATCTTTAGCCCGTTGCGGAAGAACCAGAGGATGTGCGCCTTCGCCTCACGGTGCGCCTGCTCGTCGGTCTCGGCGACGTGCGTGTGGACGAGGCGGCCGAGCTGGCGCGGATCGGGCGTATAGCCGTACTTCTCCTCGGCGAGACGGTAGTACAGCGAGAAGGCGTGCTTCGACGCCTGGTTCGAGATGGGAGTCAGCATGAAGGGGATTCGGCGGCGGGCGGTCTCGTCGATCGTCTCTTGAGACGATGAACCCGGGATCCAGATAGGCGGATGCGGCTGCTGGAGTGGCCGTGGCCACGGATTGACGTGTGCGAACTGGAAGTGCTCGCCCTCCCAGGCAAACGGGCCCGGCTCGGTCCAAGCCTTGACAATGAGGTCGTGGGCCTCCCAGAAGCGGGCCTTCGAGGTCGACGGATCGACACCGGCCGAGATGTATTCGGCACCCATCGCACGCACGTGGCCCGAGACGATGCGGCCTCCGGAAAGGACGTCGAGCATCGCGATCTCCTCGGCGACGCGCAGCGGGCTTCGATGGAGGGGAAGAGCGTTGCCGAGCACGCCGATGCGGATCCGGCTCGTGCGCGCGGTGAGGTACGCGGCCCAGAGGTTCGGAGCCGGCTGCACGGCGTATGCGTTCTGGTGGTGCTCGTTCACGAGGATCCCGTCGTATCCGAGCTGCTCGGCGAAGACCATCTGCTCCAGGTACTCCCGGTAGAGCCGGTGGCCGGCCGCCGGGTCGTACTGCGAGTTGGGCAGCGTGATCCACGCCGACTCGAGCTCCTCGCCCGGTGGGATGTAGGGGAACGGCATGAGGTGGAAGGTGTAGAACTCGAGCCTCACGCGCCGGCCTCCTCGACGAATGCGAGCACCGAGGCGGACACCTCGTCCGGAGCCTGCACGAGGAGCGCATGTCCGGTGTTGGGCACCGTCGCGAGGCGACCTGCGGGCAGCACCTCGGCCCACCGCTCCGCGTGCGCGACGGGCAGGAGCCGGTCCTCGGACGGGGCCAGCACGAGAGCGGGCATCCCGACGCGGGCAAGCCGTCGCTCCAGGCCGACGTCGTAGCGGCGCTCCCACATGAGCCGGGCCGTCACGCCGTTCTCGCCGTACCACCGTGCGAACTCGTGGGGGTCGTCGAAGTCGGGGAGGACCTCCGACAACTCGTCGGCGTCGTCGTTGAAGAGCAGCTCTCCCAGACGCTCGGGGTCGATCGCCATGAAGTCGACCATCGGCCTGTCCTCCACGCGCAGCCCGAAGGGGCTGAGCAGGGTCAGGCTCGCGACTCGCTCGGGGTAGAAGACGGCGAGATTCGCTGCGATCCTGCCGCCGAGCGCGTGACCCCCGACGTGGATGCGCTCGAGACCGAGCGCGTCCAACAGGTCGCGATAGTGGAGGACGAGGTCGTCGAAGCCCCGCAACCACCCCGGCGGCCACCCCTCGACGAAGCCCGGATGGAGGGGGTAGACCACGTCGAGTCGCTGCGCGAGCTGCTCGTGAAAGGGCAGCCAGCTGCCCGCGAAGTGCGTTCCGTGCAGCCATAGGTACGGGGCGCCGGAGCCCTTGCGCCTGATCAGCGCCGGGCCGTCCGGAACCGCGACCTCGGTCGTTCCCGGCGCGTCCGCATGCTCACCGCGACGTCGCTCAAGGGGCCCGAGCAGCTGGGGGACGCTCATCGCGGCACAGCATGCCGGTTGTGCGTCTTTCGGTCAAGAAGTGCGATAGTCGCACAGCCAGCCCGTGGCTCCGGGAAGGTCGGCGCGGGCCGCCACGCGCTCTCCCGCGAGATGTGCGTCGGCAAGGATCGCTTCCTCCCCGTGGACGCGACCGTCCAGCAGCGCCG
Source organism: Actinomycetota bacterium (assembly GCA_013812465.1). The sequence goes on along the minus strand of JACCTK010000305.1, from coordinate 1,159 downwards.
GGCGTCCGTCGACCCAGACGTGTCGAACCTGCGGCGAGCCGTGAACGAGCGCAGCCTCCACGTTGCGCACCGGCTGACGTGGATCGATGGCGACGATGTCGGCCCTCTTCCCAGGTTGCAGCGAGCCGATCCGATCCTCCCAGCCGAGGGCGCGCGCGCCCCCACGTGTCGACCAGGTGAGCGCGGTTGCTGCCGTCACCGACCGCGTCCCACGGCGCTCGGCGTAGACCTGGCAGGCCGTCGCGGCGGCGCGGAGGAGCTCGAGGTGGTTGGAGGCGTTCTGCGTGTCGGTTCCGAGTGCCACGTGCTCGAGCTCGTCGTGGCGGCCGACCCGGGTCACGCCGGTCGCGAGCCGCACGGACGCTCCGGGGCAGTAGGCGACGGTGGCACGGCGCGTACGCAAGACCTCGACCTCCGCGTCGGAGAGATGGATCGCGTGCGAGACGACCGCATGCGCGTCGAGTGCGCCGAGGCGGTCGAGGTGGACGAGCGGGTCCAGGCCGACGCGCTCGCGGTAGCCCGCGCCGTCGTCGGGGAACGCCGACATGTGCAACGTCCACGTCGTGCCTGCAGCGCGTGCGCGCTGGGCGGCTGCAAGAACGAGCTCGTCCGAGCAGCCCGTGTGCCCGATGAGGTTCGGCCGCACCTCGACGAGACCGTTCGTCTGGAGTGCGAGCGCGGCGTCGATGCGTGTAACCGCGTCGTCGGTCGTGGCTGCGAGCTCGGGTGGCCACTCCCAGGCATCCGCCGCCCAGGTTCCGATCGCGCCGCGGATCGGCATGTCCGCGAGCGCATCGAGCACCGCATCGGGAAAACGGCAGACGCCGGCCTCCATGAATGCAGTCGTCCCGGCGCGGAGCATCTGCAGCGCTACGAGTCGCGCCGCCGCGCGCTCGTCCTCGGGCGTCGAGTGCACGTGCGCGGGCATCACCCAGCGCGGAAAGTGGTCGCTGAGGGGGCTTTCGTCGGGCTCGAGGCCCGGAAAGAGCGACGGTCCCGTAAGGTGGACGTGCGCGTCGACGAGGCCAGGCAGCAGGACGTGGTCGCGCAGGTCGATCTCTTCCCCCTCGCCGGCGAGCGCTGCCCACTCGTCGACGGCGACGATCGTCCCGTCGACTGCGAGGACGGCGCCGTCCGTCAGGACACGGCGCTCGTCGTC
>JACCTK010000266.1 GCA_013812465.1 Actinomycetota bacterium | reverse complement strand
TCCTGACCGGCCACCAGTGGTGCCTCCAATTCGTCGAACCGTGAGAAGTCCGATGAGCATGAGCACCACGGTGGCCGGAACCACAATCCGTCCGACCGCCTCTTACACCAACCCTAGGGACGCGACCATGGTTCGAATCCATCCGGAGCTATGTGTTCCGCTCTGGAATGCGTTTCTCGGCGTCGGCGAGCAGCGCGGAGCCGCAATCCAGTCAGTCGTGAGGTCGTCGATGCGCCGCTTTCGCTGATGCAGAGCGAAATCGGCCTCGATACTGTCGAACCTGGGGATCCTCCGGCGTCCACCTCGCGTCCACAACCAGCGCTCACTCCCGGCAAGCGCGACGTATGCTGGACGTCCGAGCATGAATGTTGCCGATCGTGGCCCCCCGCCCGCAGCAGCTCGGTGGCGCAGGTGTGCCGCAGCGCGTGTGGGTGGTGCAGCTCGTCGGGGAGTTCGGCCGCGGCGCCGAGGCTGTGATCAGATCGGCCAGGACGCCCTGGGCGCAGCGGCTGCCCAGGCGGGCGTGGCCCGTGACGAGCGCGACGACGACGGTGGAGGCGACGACGATCGCGGCGACGACGACTGACACGCCGGTGGCGGCGGGGTCCGGCGCAGCCGGATCCCGCCTCCCGCGCTACACCCGGCCGGCGGGTACCGTCGCGTCCAGCCACTCCTCGAGAAACGACTCGATCGTCATGTCGAACGTGAAGTGCGCGGTCGCCGCGCCGGAGAACGGCAGGGAGCAGATCAGCGCGTAGACGCGACGCTCACGACCCCAGACCCGCGGACGCGAGGGCATCTCCGCCCAATCGACCTGCATCACCTGCCCCGGCCGGTAGCCCGTGCGCTGCGCCGCCCGCTCACCGCCGGCCGGCCTGAGCGCCGCCAGCCGCTTGCGGACCAGATCAACCGAGCCCGCATAGCCGTAGTCATCACGCAACGTCTCGGTCACCCGCGGCGCCTTGATCTCCGGGCACTCCTCGATCAGCTTCCGGATCACCGGCTCAAGCGCGTCGAGGATCGACCCGCTCGGCGCGCGCTCATAGCGCGGCGGCTCGTCCGCCTCGACCAGCCGTTTGACCGTCCGCCGGTTGATCCCCAACCGCGCCGCGATCTCGCGCTGCGAAACCCCGTCCGCCGCCAACGCCCTGACCTGTGCCCACTCCAACGCGCTGCGCACCTCCCATGGCCTCCTCGTCGCCGATCACGACGAGCGTGGAGCCCCAACCGGTCGCCAACCCCTTCGGCGGAGTGGCGCACTTTTCAGTTCCTAGAAGTGGCGCAGTATTCGCTTCCTGGCGTCACTGACATCCCCAGTGCCTCCCTGCCTCGCGCAGGCTCGACTTGTCGCCCGCAGCAAACAGCGCCTACATCGAGACCACGTTGGCGAACGGGAGATGACGCAGAAGCCGCCCGGGCGGGCGGTTACTGCTCGACGGACTGGGCACAGTGGGGCCTTCCGAGCCGGGTTGCGCTCTCGATTCGCCGAGCACGGACGTTGAGTTGGCAAGGAGTCGTCCAGGGGCCCGGTTCTGCCGCCGAGGATTCCCCGGTCCGAGGAAATCACACGCTGCGAGCCGCTCGTCGAGCGGGCGCATCTCGGCCCTGCCGCCGGGCCCCGAGCATCGAGTGCAACGAGGACGCCGGCGAGGAGACGGCGCCGACTGGTCGAGTCCCGCGTCAGTCCCGCTGCCGGGCTACCGCCCGAGGGCGCTCCAGGGCAGCGCTCAGGCTCGGCGCGGCTGCCAGCAGGGACTTCGTATAGGGATGCTGGGGCTCTGCCAGCACGGTTCGAGTCGCGCCCGCTTCTACGATCTTGCCCTTTTCGAGAACGAGCACGCGGTTCGCGATGGTGGAGACGACTCCGAGGTCATGCGTGATCAGGAGCAGTGACAAACCCAACGACGCCTGGACGTCAGCAATCAAGTTGAGCACGGCTGCCTGAACGGACACGTCCAGCGCCGACGTGATTTCGTCGCAGATCATCACGTCCGGCGTCGCCGCAAGCGCCCTAGCTATTCCGACCCTTTGCCTTTCGCCGCCGGAAAGCTCGGCCGGATAGCGGTTGGCGATCCCCTCAGGGAGCCGAACGAGGCCGAGCAGCCGCGAGGCCTCGGCCGCGGCCTCGCTTCGTGAGAGGCCGCGCAGCACCTGGCTGGGGCGCGACACCGCGCTTCGCACCGTATGGCGCGGGTTGAGCGCGTCGCTGGGGTCCTGGAACACGATCTGAATCCGTCGACGCTGCGCTCGTGATCGTCTGCGGGCTTGTCCGGGCAAGTCCTCGTCGTCGAGGACAACGCGACCGCCCGCGAGCGGATGCAGCCCCGCAATGGTCCGCGCGATCGTCGTCTTGCCGCTCCCCGACTCACCGACCAACGCCACGCACTCGCCGCGGCCAAGGGTGAAGCTGACGTCCGACGCGGCCACGACCACCTCCCCGCGCCCGCGGTGCTCCGCTCGCAGATGTCTCACCTCCAGCAAGGCTGAGTGGTCCGAGCGGTCGGGCGCGATCACGGCCGGCGGGGAGGAGTCGAGCGGGACCACGTCGTCGCGACGAAGGCAACGCGCCGTGCGTCGATCCCCGGCCGGCTCAAGGGCCGGCATCTCCGCCGTGCACTCCTCGATGCGCAGTGGGCACCTGGGAGCGAACGCGCAGCCTGACGGACGGTCTTCCAGGCCGACGGCAACGCCTTCGATCGGCACGACGCGACGCGGCCGTGCGTGATCAGGGATCGAGTTCAGCAGGCCCCTGGTGTAGGGATGCTTCGGCTCCTCCAGCAGCTCGGCCGCCGGCCCCTGCTCAATGATCCGCCCGGCATACATGACCGCGATGCGATCGGCAAATCCGGCGACTACCGCGAGGTCGTGCGTCACATAGATCATTGCCACGCCGGCCTCTCGACGCAGCCTTATGAGCTCGTCCAGCAGTCGCGCCTGAGTGACAACGTCGAGGCCGGTCGCCGGCTCGTCCAAGACGACCACGGGCGGCTCGCAGACGAGCGCAACGGAGATGCAAACTCGCTGCTGCTGACCACCCGAGAGCTGATGCGGGTAGCGGCGCTGAAACGTGTCGTCGCCCGAGAGCCCGACCCGCTCCAACGCCTCGGCGACCGCGGGTGCGCCCTCCGCGGAACGGTGCGCCCTCGCGATGTCCGCGATCGCGCTCCCGATTCGCATCGAGGGGTTGAGAGATCCGGCCGGGTTCTGCGGGACGTAGCTGATCACCTTGCCGCGGAGCTTCCGCTGCTCGCGACCCCCGGCAGTCGTCATTCGCACGTCACCGACGCGGACGTCGCCACGGGTGATCCGGCTGCCGGGCTGGCTATAGCCGAGCATCGCGAGAACGCTCGTGCTCTTACCCGACCCGGTCTCACCAACGACCCCCAGGGCTTCGCCTGCCTCGAGCGAGAACGAGACGTCCTCAACGATCGGCAGCCCGGCAGCCGTCTCGACGCACAACCCTTCGACCCGAACCAAGGGCGCTGCGGCGCCCCGCTTCATCTGATTCGCTCCAAGACCCGGCGCTGGCGGACGGGAAGCGTGGACCGACCGAGAGTCTGGACGTATGCGTCGGCGATCAGGTTGACGGAGATGGTCAGCAGGGCGAGCATGATCGCCGGCGCGAGGACCGACCAGATGTTCAGCGAGATGTATTGCTGGTTCTCGGCAATCATCAGACCCCAGTCGGCCGCCGGCGGGGCGAGGCCGAGCCCGAGATAGTTGACGCTCGCGATGAGGATGATCGAAAAGCCGAACCGGATGCCGAAATCGGCGAGGACGACCGGCGCGAGGTTAGGAACGATCTCCCGAGTCAAGATCACGGCCGTGCGTTCACCACGGGCCTGCGCGGCCTCGATGTAGCCGCGGGTCGACACCTCGAGCGTCGCTGTTCGGATGATGCGCGCGATCGGCGGCAGCTGTACGAGCGCGACACCGGCTATCAGCACCCAAACGTGAGAGCCGAGGCCGGCGACCAGAAGAAGCAGGACCAGCAGCGCGGGGAACGCGAGCAGGACGTCGACAGCGCGCATCAAGACCGGATCGATGAGAGACCGCTGATACCCCGCGACCAAACCGATCGTCATCCCGCCCGAGTAGCCGAGCAAGGTCGCTGCGCTGCCCATCCAGACGACGGACAGCCCGCCGTGAAGCACCCGTGAGAGCACGTCCCTGCCGAGGAAGTCGGTTCCGAGCAGCGCGGACCCGGAGGGTGGGGTTCCGGGCGCCCCGATCGGCCTGGCGATCTCGTGCGGCGAGACCAACGGCCCGAAGATGGCGACCGCCAGCACGAAGAACAGCACGGCGAGGCCGACCTTGCCCGAGAGCGTCCCTGCGAACCGAGGTCGCCTGATCAAGCGCCCGTCCTCAGCCTCGGGACCGCCAGCATCACCAGCAGGTCGGCGACGACGTTGATGAGGATGTAGGCCGCGGCGAGGATCATCGCGATCACGCCGATCTCCTGAATGTCCCTGAGCGACACGGCCTGCACGAGCTTGCTGCCGATCCCGGGGTAGTTGAAGACGCTCTCGGTGATGATGATCCCGCCGAGCAGGTATTGCAGGGTCTGAGCGATCGCCTGGATGCCCGGCCCGAGCGCGTTTCGCAGCGCGTAGCGCACCACCACCCGACGCTCGGGTTGGCCGTTGAGGCGCGCCATGCGGACGAAGTCGGCTCGCAGGACGTCGATCATCGTGGCCCGAATCAGCCGGATCCCGAGCGCCAGGCTCACGCTCACCAGCGTCAGCACCGGGAGGCCGAGCGCGTCCAAGTGGGTGAATGGGGTCTCGCCTGCCCCGATTTCCGCGACCGGCGGGAAGAGGTCGAGCTGGGTGAAGAAGATGACGATCAGCAGCGTGCCTACCAAGAACTCCGGCATCGCGCTCGCTACGAGCGCCGGCACCGAGATCGCATGGTCCGCGGCTCCTCCAGCCCGTAGGGCCGAGAGCGCCCCCAGCACAAGGCATAACGGGACAAACAGAGCGATCGTGACCAGAGCAAGGATGAGGCTGTTGCGCAACGGGGTCTCGATCACGCCCCAGACCGGAAGCTCGCGGCCCTGCGCCAGGGCCGCGGAGGAGTTTCCGAACTGGCCCGTGGAGACGTTGCCGAGGAACGACAGGTAGCGCTGCGGCAGTGACCTGTCGAGGTTCAGGTCGGAGCGGAGGGCTGCCACGCGGGCCGGGGTGGCGTTCTTGCCGAGCACGACCGACGCGACGTCGCCCGGCAGCAGCTGCACGGACGCGAAGATCAGAAACGACGCGACCAGCAGGGTGACGACTCCCGTCGCGACCCGGCGGACGACGAACCCCGCGACGGGGTGGCGCCTGCCCGCGGCCCTCACGCCGAGGAGCGACTGATCAGCTTTCCAGCCAAGCCGACTTGAAGTCCCAGTAGTTGCAGGGCCCGGCCTCGGTGGTCTGGACCCCGCGGACGCTCTTGGAGTAGCCGTCGACCCAGTTGAGGAACGACGTGAGGATGTAGCCACCCTCGTCGTGCTGAAGCTCTTGAACCGCGCGCCACTTCTCCCTGGCCGAGTCCTCATTGCCGTCGGCCAATGCCTCGGTGAGAAGCTTGTCGCCCTTCCGGCTGTCCCAATGCGTTTCGTTGTAGGGCGCGTCCTTCTGGAGCGCCGAGAGGTAGAAGAGCGGGAGCGAGCCCTGGCCGATGATCCAGTTGTTGGTGGAGAACGTCTTGTTCGGCCACGTGCCACCCGGCGATCCTTCGCTGTAGTAGGTCGCGGGGTCGTCCTTGACGACCGAGACGTCGACCCCGGCGGCGCTGGCACGGTCGGCGAACAGCGTCGCCGTCTCGTTCATCCCTGCGATCACGCCCGCCGTGTACAGCTTCAACCTCAGCGATTCGTGCCCCGCGGCCTTCAGCAGCGACTTCGCCTTCTCCGGATCACGCTCTGACTTGAGGTCGGAGGCCCAGAACTGCAGGGTGTTGCCCGCCACGTCGTTGCCGGGAACGCCGAAGTCGTCGAGCGCGCTCGCGACGATGGTCTTCCGGTCGGGGATCAGCTTCATCGCCTGACGGACGCGGACGTCCTTGAACGGCTCCTGATCGACGCGCATCGTCACGGCGATGAAGCCAGAGCCCTTCTGATTTCCAAGCACGATCCGATCGCTCGACTTCTGGGCCTTGGCGAGCGCCGGTGGAACGCTGGGCGCGATGTCGATGTTGCCGGCCAACAGCGAGTTGAGGCGAGCGGGATCCGCCGTGAAGCTGGTGTCGATCACGAGCTCATCCACATACGGCTTGCCGCTCTGCCAGTACTCCTTGTTCGCCGTGAAGACGCTCCGCTTGCCGGGCTCGAACGACTTGTATACGAACGGACCCGTCCCGACCGGGCGGCTGAAGTCGGTCGTCCCGGCCTGGATGACGTGCGAAGCCTGGGTGAAGGTCAGCTGCTCGAACTGAGCGATGCTGTGCAGCAGTGGGATCTCGACGGTCAGCTTGTCGCGCTTGCGAACGTTCTTGAAGTCGATGATCGGGCTGTACAGCGCGTAGTTGAGGCCCGACTTCGCGCCCCAGCTCCTCTGGATCGTGTACACGACGTCGTCGGCGGTGAACGGCTTGCCGTCGTGCCAGGTGACGCCGTCGCGGAGCTTCAAGGTCCAGACCGTGAAGTCGCCGTTCGCCTGAGCCTCCGTCGCAAGGCCGGGTGACATCTTTCCGCCCGGGTTCTGGAAGAAGAGCGGGTCGAGCAGCTGAAAGATCCGGATGAAGTCTGGGAAGTTGAACGGGGTGCGCACGTCGAGTGTCTCAGAGCTCCCCGCGGACAGCAGGCCGACCCGGAGAGTCCCGCCCAAAACCGCTTTCCCACCCGCTTCCGGACCCGCCGACAGCGCCGAGGCACTCGTGCCCGAGGAGCCTCCGCCGCCGCACGCCGCCAGGAGACCGGAGGCTGACAGCATGGTCGCGCCCGCGAACCCGGCCCTGATCAGCTCGCGGCGACTGAGCTCCCAACGCATGTCGCCGTTCAACTCGTAGGTCATTCCCAGCCCCTCTTCGCGTGCGATCGGTCGGACGCACGGCATCGTAGCATGTCGTATGGCACCCTGCTATGTATCATGTCGCATGCCACCTGGAGGAGAGCGTTATGAAAGTCACGAAGGTCGATGTCCACGTCGTCTCGGTGCCCTTCACGAAGCCCGAGACGTGGCGATTCGGACGGCTCTGGGGCTTGACCAACGCGATCGTCGAGGTTCACACCGACGAGGGCATCACGGGCATCGGCGAAGTTCCGGGGAGCCCACTGATCTCGCTCGTGCGCGACGCGCTCGAGGCGACCGCTCCTTGGATCGTGGGCCATGACCCGCTGCGCGTCACGGAGTTCCTGACCCGCTGCCAGGACCGCGGCTGGCACCACTACCCCTACCTCGGGAACGAGGCCCAAGCCGGCATCGAGATGGCGCTCTGGGACATCGCCGGGAAAGCGCACGGCTGCCCTGTGCATCAGTTCTTCGGTGGCCTGCAGACCGAAGAAGTCCCCTTCTACTGGTTCATCAACGTGAACGACCGGGACCCGGAGACCGCCCGTGCCGAGGCCGCCGAGGGCGTCGAGCGGGGATTCGACACGGTCTACATCAAGATCGGCTTCGACATCGACAACGACCTGGCGATAGCCCGGGCGATCAAGGACGAGGTCGGCGACGAGGTGGCGTTCCGCGTCGACGCGAACGAGGGCTGGACCGTCTTTCAAGCGAGGGATGCGTTGAGGCGGTTCGAGGACGTGGGGGTCGAGTTCGTCGAGCAGCCAATCGACATGCACAACATCGGCGGACTTGCCGACCTGCGCTCGAAGACCAGAGTGCGGATCGCCGCGAACCAGTCGGCCTGGCTCCCCGCTCAGGTCCCGGATGTGATCGCACAGCGTGCCGCTGACGTGGTCGTCACCGACCCTCATCAGCTTGGTGGGCTGGTCCCGTTCCGGAACGCGATCACCATGTGCGAGACGGCTGGGCTGCCGGTCATCAAGCACGCCTTCGGCGACACCGCCATCACGACGGTCGCGGCCGCACACGTCCTGGCGGCTATGCCGGGGCCGCAGCTCGCCCATCAGCAGTTCGTGACCTTCCTGGTCCACGATCTCCTCACGGAGAGAGTCGAGTTCGTGGACGGCAAGCTCGCGACCCCGACCGGCCCCGGCCTGGGAATCGAGCTCGACCGTGAGGCTTTGGAGCTCTACAAGGACGTCTACGAGAAGTACGGCGAGTTCGAGGGCTACGGCCCGATCACACCGGAGTCGCCGTTGCCCGCCGAGCTCCATGAAGCCAAGCGCTGATGCAGACGTTCGAGCCCGCGGACATCAAGTACACCTACAGTCCCGACCACGATCCGATCGGAGCCGTTGAGGGCGGGGAGCCGTTCGCCGTCATCACCGTTGACGGCTTCACTGGCCGCTACGACGATCCAGCCGACTTCACGCCCGAGACGGCGCAGTGGGTCGAGGAGAACCTCGACGGCGTAACCGGCCCGATCATGGTCGAGGGCGCGCAGCCGGGACAGGCTGTGGCGATCACCATCGAGGAGCTCGAGGTCGCAACCGACCCCGTGGTGGTCGTCAGCCGCTGCCAGGCGCGTTCGCCTCACGACTGGTGGCACGAGGAGGACCATGTGGTGAAGCTGACCGTCTCCGACGGCGGGATCCGGCTGCGTGACGACTGGACGGTCCCCGTGACGCCACTGATCGGATGTCTGGCGACCTCGCCCGCGCGCGAAACGGTGTTCAGCAAGCACGAGGGTGACCACGGCGGCAACCTCGACGTCCGCGAGATCACCGCGGGGTCGACGATCGTGTTGCCGGTCGAGGTGCCTGGGGCTGGGCTCTACTTCGGCGACTGCAAGGCGGCCCTCGGCGACGGCGAGATCGTGTGCGCGCCCGAGTGCGGGACTCGAATCGTCGTCACGGCCCGTCCCTTCGAGCGGCCGAGCGCGATGTTGTCCCCGCGCATACTGACCGCGGACAGGTTGATGACAGTTGTGTCCGCGCCCTCGCTCACGGACGCGGCGAGGTCGGCGTTTCGAGCGCTCAAGCTCTGGCTCGAGCAGGAGTTGGAGCTCACGAGCGACGAGGCGGCGATGGTCATGGGCATCGGCGCGCACTGCGGGATCGGCCAGGTGTCAAACCTGCTTCATACCGCGAAGTGCTCGATTGATCGGTCACTGCTGCCGCCAGACGCCCGAGAGCCCGACATGCCTGGAGACCCGCGGCGATGAGCACAGGCACCAAGCCCTGGCACGGCGTGCTGGTGGCCAATCCCGTCATCCTGGGCTCGAACCTCGAGGTCGACTTCGACAGATACGTGGAGCACATCACGTGGCTCGCCGCGTCGGGCTGCGACGGGATCACGCCCAACGGATCACTTGGGGAGTACCAGGCGCTCACCCGTGAGGAGCGAGAGCGGGCCGTCACCGCGGCAGTCGAGGCGGCTCCTGAAGGGTTCGCCGTGATCCCAGCGGTCAGCGCATATGGCGCCGACGAGGCGGCCCGCTGGACACTCCACGCTGCGGAGGCCGGCGCCAGCGCCGTGATGGCCCTTCCGCCCAACTCCTACCGCGCGGCCGACCGCGGCGTGATCGAGCACTTCAGGGCCGTCGCGGGCATAGGGCTCCCGATCGTCGCCTACAACAATCCAATCGACACGAAGGTCGATCTCACCCCCGAGCTGCTCGCCAACCTGCACGACGAGGGGTTGATCGTTGCGGTGAAGGAGTTCGCCGGCGACCCCCGCCGCGCTTACGCCATCCGCGAGCTGTCACCCGAGCTGGACGTCCTGATCGGCTCGGATGACACGGTCCTCGAGGTCGCCCTGGCCGGCGGAAGCGGGTGGGTCTCCGGTTACACCAGCGCCTTCCCGCATTCCTGCATCGAGCTGTACCGAGCCGCGGTGGCTGGGGACCTCGAAGTCGCTCTGCCGCTCTACCGACTGCTGCATCCCTTGCTGCGCTGGGACTCGCGGACCGAGTTCGTTCAGGCCATCAAGCTGTCGATGGACATCGTCGGCCGCAGCGGGGGCGCATGTCGTCCGCCCCGCGTGCCGCTCACCGTCGCACAAGAAGCGGAGGTTCGCAGGCTTACGGAGCAGGCCGTGAGCGCCGGTATGACGTGACTAGGCCGGAGGAGCGAGCGTCACCGTATGGGTGGAGGTGTACTGCTCACGAGCGGCCAAGCCCTGCTCGCGCGGGCCGTAGGACGACGCCCCCTCGCCGCCAAACGGCGCATGGAGGTCGACACCGGTTGTCGGCTGGTTCACCCGGATCAGCCCCTCGCGCAGTCGGTCGGAGCAGGCGAGTGCGGCACCGAGGTCGTTTGTGAAGACCGAAGTGACGAGGCCGTAGGGGACCTCCGCATTGATCCCCAGGGCCTGGTCGAGGCTGTCGGCTTTGATCAAGGCCGCGATCGGGCCGAAGACCTCCTCGTGGCGCAGCCGCGCGTCCGGCGCTAGACCGTCCACCAGGGTCGGGGCGACGAAGTACCCATCACCGTCGATTGCCCGGCCGCCCGTCAGCACGCGTCCCTCTGAGCTCGCGCCGGCATCGACGACCTGGCGGGCGGCGTCCGCGTCGATCACGGGACCAACCTGCGTCTCCTCGCGGGCGGGATCGCCAACCGGCAGACCTTCGACAGCGGCGACAAGGGCATCGGCAAGCTCGTCCGAGTTCCCGAACGCGATGACGCGTCTCGTCGCGGTGCACTTCTGGCCTGCGTAGCCCATGATCGAGCCCGCGATCGCAGCTGCCGCCTTCTGCTGGTCGCAGTCGGGCAACACGATTGACGAGTTGAGACCTCCCATCTCGCATTGAACGGGAATCCCGCGTGCGACCGCGGACTTGGCGACGCTCTGGCCAACCGAGCTCGAGCCGGTGAACGAGATCACGTCCGCAGCCTCGATCAGCGCCTGGCCGGTCTCCGCGCCCCCTGGGACCACCTGGAGCACGAGCGGCGGAAGCTGCGGCTCGAGCAGCTCCGCGAGGCGAAGAGCAATGGCTGTCGACTGCGACGCAGGCTTCAGCAGAACCGAATTGCCGTAGGCGAGCGCCGGAGCAGCCTTCCAGAGGGGGATCGCAACTGGGAAGTTCCAGGGCGTGATCAACCCGGCAACGCCCCGAGGACGCCTGCGGCTCATCGTGATCGTGGTACCGGGCGCCGGCGGGATCCGCGGATGAGTCTGGCCATCGGGCAGCAGCGCGGCGCCGGCATGGAAGCGCAGGATTCGCACGCCACGCTCCACCTCCAGTCGCGACTCGACGATCGTCTTGCCGACCTCGCGGACGACGAGCTTCGCGACGTCCTCCGCGGCGTCGGCGAGGGCATCGGCAGCGGCCAGTAGCGCATCGGCTCGCTCGGTGGCCGAGGCCGCCGCCCACTTGGCACCGGACTGCCGCGCCCGCTCAGCGGCGAGCCCAACGGCCCCCCTGTCGGCTGCCGCGGTAGAGATCACGACGTCGCGCGGCGCTTGCGGAGAACGACTTTCGACGGTCGGACCGCTCACGTTTCCTCGCGACCGACCCACAGGCCGCGGGTGTGCTTGATGTGCGAGGTGATGATGGACTCGGTCGCGGCGGTGTCTCGGGCCCTCATCGCGGCGATCAAGTCGTGGTGCTCCTGCGCCGACTCGTGCAGCCTCCCTGACTCCACCAACTGGTCGAGACCGAATAGGCGAGTCTGGCGACGCAGACGGTCCACGAGGTCCGTGAGGCGGTCATTTCCAAGGCGAGAGATCAGCTCCACGTGAAAGCTTCTGTCGAGGTCCAGATATGCGATCAGCTGTCCCTCGCCGGCGGCCAGGAAGATCTCGCTGGCGATCTTGGAAAGGTGATCGAGACGGTCCGGCTCGATCACCTCCGCCACCTCGACGGTGCTTGGCACCTCGAGCAGCAGCCGGATCTTCGAGATCTCGTCAAGATCTCGCTCTGCAACTTCGACGACCCGGAAGCCGCGGTTTCGCTCGGCGACGACAAAACCGTCTCGCGCCAGCTCGAGCATTGCCTCACGGACAGGGGTTGCGGAAACGCCGAAACGGACTCCGAGCACCGGGGCGGAGTAGAGAGCGCCAGGCTGTAGCTCGCCTGCGACGATGGCGGCTTCCAGCGCGCGGCGCACCCGCTCCCGGAGGTTCGCCGAGCTGAGAGCGGCGATGTGACTTGATTCGGGGCCGCGCGCGTTGTCCGCGCGAAAGCGCGTCAAAGCCGGTTGAGCCGAGAAGGAGAGGCAACTGGAGCCATGTACAACAGGACATTGTACACTGGAGCCTCGGGGCTCCCCCTGCTCCATGCCACGACAGAGCGCCCGAGGCGCTCGGCGGCCTGGGTGTAGATCAGCCGCCCGTCGGGCGCACGGAACGGTCCCGACGCGCTTGGCCCTGTCCGCTCACGCGCGGTGACCGACCGGGCTGCGGGATTGCCTGCCCCGCGAACGGGCTTCGCGCTCGATGCGGTTGGTCGCGCGATCGATGGTCAGGCCGAGCGCGGCCACGAGGAGCCCAACCGCGAGGACGATGCCCAGGTCGAAAAGGTTCACGGGCCCGTCGAGCGGATCGCCGCCCGAGCCCGGTGCGCCTCATCGCGGCGCTCCCGGGTTGGGCGGCTGCCACATGCCGACCGCGTCCCCAACTGACTAACCCGGTTGTGCCAAGCAAAAAAGTTCGTTTGCAGGCACTTCGTGAAGGTGAGCGACGGGACTCGAACCCGCGACCCGCCTGGACCACAACCAGGAGGCCAACTAACGGCACGCCGAGTTCGCCGGATCAGCTGCATTCCTCTGCCCGCGGTGCTCGCCATCCAAGTCAGGAAAGGGCGAGCCGACCGTGATGCCTAGTCTCGTTACCTTGACCGTTACCTTGAGCAGCCGGCCACGGAAACGAAAGGCGCGGATTTCGCTCTGCTACTGGAAGCGGGCGGAGGGAGTTGAACCCTCACTAAGAGCTTGGAAGGCTCTTGTGCAGCCGTTACACCACGCCCGCTCGTCGGCACATCCTAGGCGAGTTAAATCCAGCCGACCCTCGGCCGATAGGAGCTTCTGATGTTCATGATCCAACCCAGGCTTCCGGGCGGGCGCGCCGTCCTGCTGACGGACGCGCTCGCGCTGGCATGGGTGCTGCTGTGGATCCTGCTCGGCCTCGTGGTGGCGGAGGCGGTGCGCGAGCTGACCGGCCTGACCGACGGCTTCGCCTTGATCGGTGGATCGCTCGGCGACGCCGCCGACGCGGTCGCAGCGATCGAGCTCCCGCTCGTCGGCGGCGGACTCGACGGCGCCGCCGGGTCGCTCCGCGACGCCGGGCGCGATGTCGCCGCGAGCGGGGAGTCGAGCCGCGCGTCGATCGAGCGCACCGCCGCCGTGCTCGGGCTCGCCGTGGCACTCGTGCCCTCGTTGCCGCTCGTGATCGGCTACCTGCCGCCCCGGCTCGGGCGTGCCCGCGAAACCGGCGCGCTGCGGCAGCTCCTGCGCGACGGGGCCGGCGACCCCGCGCTCGAGCGCTTCCTAGCCCACCGCGCCGTCGAGACGCTCACCTACCGCGAGCTCCGCCGCGTGTCGCCTCGGCCCTGGCGCGACCTCGAGGAGGGGCGCTATGAGGCGCTCGCCGATGCCGAGCTCGACCGCCTCGGCGTGCGGCGGCCGCTGTCGCCCACGGCGCCACCGCTGTGGTAGGGCCTGACGTTCGACCCGGCTGCAACGTTTGAGGTGGCATAGGGCGTTCCACGGAGGGATGTGAGCGAACGCTTCGCCCGCCGGCCGGCCCTCCCTCGCG
>JACCTK010000224.1 GCA_013812465.1 Actinomycetota bacterium | reverse complement strand
GAGCGAAGTCCTGCGGCTGGGACGGCGGCGCGTACGTTCGAGGTGTTCACGCAACCGATCTCGAAGGAGCGTCATGTCTCAGACAATCTCAGCTCGCAGCAGAATCGGCGTAGGACTCGCCGCAGGTTTCCTGGTCGCGCTGGTCGCCCTTGCCCTGGTCTTCTCCGTCACCGCCGACGCGGCGCCGCAGAAGCTTGTCGGCATCGTGGGGCCCGGCTACAGCATCTCCCTGAAGACCGTCAGCGGGAAGCCGGTGAACACGCTGACTCGCGGCGCCTATACGATCGTCGTCAAGGACCGCTCGGACGACCACAACTTCTACGTGCGTGGCCCGGGCGTGTCGAAAGCGTTCACCGGGGTCGACTTCGTCGGCACGAAGACGATCAGCATTCGCCTCGGCTCCGGCCGGTACTCCTTCGTCTGCACGCCGCACTCGGACGAGATGCACGGCTCGTTCTCCGTCCGCTGACACCCGAGAGCTCGAGCTACGACCGCGAGGGGGCCGGGTCTGGCCCCCTCGCTCCCTGCCCGAGCACCTGGGATACTCGAGTCGATGGACTCCGCGCCAACCACCGACCCCAACTGGTCGCGGCGGCTGCTGTTCGCCGCAATCGTCGTCGCGCTCGTGCTCGGCGGAGGCCTGATCGCATCGGCGACGATTCCGCGCTGGTGGGCTCAGCGAATCGGCGACCAAGTGGACGGCAGCATCGTGACCGGAGTCTTCATCGGGCTCTTCTACGGATTCGTCTTCACCGCTCTTCCGCTCCTCTCACTCGCCGCGGTTGCGAGATGGCGGCGCGCTCCGCGAGCGATCGCCGTCGCGGTGGTTTTCGCCCTCATCCTGGCGATTCCCAATTTGATGACGCTCGGCATCGTGCTCGGAACCGGGAACGCCGCCCATGCCGGCGAGCGGATTCTCGACGTCGAGGCGCCGGCGTTTCGCGGCGCCAGCCTCGTGGGCGCGCTGATCGCGCTGGCGATGGCGGCCTTTGTCGCCTATCTGATGGTGTCGCGCGAGCGAGCCCGGAGACCGCGCGAGACCACGTAGGGGCGAGAGATCGTCAGACGCGTCCGGAGAAGGTGTCGCAGGAGTTGGCGCTCTTGCCCTCGATCCCGCGGACGAACCAGCTCTGGCGCTGCTCGGCGGAGCCGTGCGTCCAGGCCTCGGGGTTGACGCTGCCCTGCGACTTCTCCTGGATGCGGTCGTCGCCGACAGCCGCGGCGGCGGAGAGGCCGTCCTGGATGTCCTTACGGGTGATCTCCACGATCAGCCCGGTGCGGACCGCGTTCGCGACCCAGACGCCGGCGTAACAGTCGGCCTGCAGCTCGACGCGCACGGCGTTCGACTGCGGGCCGGTGTCCTGGCTCTGCGCCTTGCGAAGCACGCCGGTCAAGTTCTGGATGTGATGCCCGTACTCATGGGCGAGGACGTACGCCTCGGCCAGCACGCCACCCGATGCGCCGAACTGCGACTGCAGCTGCTCGAAGAACCCGAGGTCGATGTACACGTTGCGGTCAGCCGGGCAGTAGAACGGGCCCACGGCCGAGCTCGCCTGGCCGCAACCGGTCGAGACCCCGCCCGTGAAGAACGTCGTGCGAGCAGGCTCATAGCCGCGAAACGCCGTCGACCAGTGCTTCTGCACGCTGTTCACGACGGCGAGGATGCGGCAGTCCTGATGCTCGTTCGCATCCTGTCCCGTTTGGCAGTGCTCGAGCGTCGAGGAGGGCGGGCCCGTGCCGGCGGTCTGGCCGGCGAGATCGTCGAAGGGAGTGCCGCCACCCCCCGTGTCGATCGGGTTTCCGCCCAGGAGTGCGATGGCGACGATGATGATCAGCGTCACGATTCCGCCACCTCCGAGCGCCATCGGAGCGCCACCTGCGCGACGGCCACGCTGGTCGTCGACCTGCGAGCGATCGAGCTTCGCGTCTTTCCGGAACCGCATCGCGCTGAGCGTACCCAGCAAGCGCGTCGCGCTAACTACGGTACTGGGATGGATCGGCCGGCCGACACCCAGGAGCTCGTCCCTGCGATCGCCGGCTCGACGCTCGCGCTCTCCGGCGTTCGCGCCCAGGGGCGCAAGATCGAGATCCACGAGCCGGACCACGACTCCCTCCTCTACGTCATCGCGGGCGCGGGATCTCTTGCGCTGGAAGGCGATGTCGTCGGCCTGCGCACAGGCTCCGCGGCGCTGGCCCTCGCCGGCGAGACGGTGACGATCGCGCCAGACTCCGCAGATCTGGCACTCCTGCAGGCGACCGTCGGGCCGGAGGCCGACCGCCATGCGCCTCTCGGCGCCCGCGAGCTCGTCGTCGACGTCGACGACGCGAGCGCCTCGCAGGCGACGGGGGCGCGATCCTTTCGGGTGCTCTTCGGGCCGCGCAACGGCTCGACGCGAGCGACGCTCTTCGCGGGCTACCTCCCGCCCGGGCGGGCGCCGTGGCACTACCACCTCTACGACGAGATCGTGTGGATTCCCGAGGGGCCGGGCCGGGTCCACCGTCGCGACTCCGACGAGGCGCTCGCAGCGGGAGCGGCGTTCCGGCTTCGTCCCCGCGAAGTCCACATCGTCGAGAACTCGAGCCCCGATCGGGAGATGACCGTGATCGGCATCTTCACCCCCGCCGGCAGCCCCGCCGCCGCCTACCTCGCGAGCGCCTAGATGCGCCCCGAGTTGGCCCGGCCGGTTCTACTCTACGACGGCGGGTGACGGTTCTGCTGCTGGACGGCGCGTGTCGTCGTCCGCCTCGACCGCGAGCAGGAGCTCGCGATTCTTCCCTTCGCCGATCCTGAAGCTGGAACGCTCCTCGCGGGCCTTTCGGAGGACGAGCGCTTCGCCACGTGGCGTCTCGCCCGCGCCAACGGATCCGTGGTCGGGTACGGCGCCGGAGCGGTGCGGCTTCTGGAGACGATGGCGCTCACAAGGCGCGCTGCGCGAGTGCTCGCACGCGTTCCCGACCCGATCCTCGAAAGCGCCTATCGGCTCGCCGCCGAGCATCGGGAGAAGCTGGGGCGCCTGGTTCCCGATCGACCAGGGCCGAAGCGCTTCCCCTAGATGCTTGGCGCCCGCCGAACGGCGCCTGTCACCGGCTTACGCGGCTGCCACTTCTCTCGCCAGCGAGTCGACCGACAGCGGCTTCCCCGAAGCCTGCTCGACCAGCTTGTCCCAGCGAATCGAGGCGCCGGGGGCGTAGAGCTTCCGCACGAGCAGCTTTCCCGCTTCCGGACGGTCGACGAGACCGCCGGCGGCGCTCCGCAACGCATCTTTGACCTGAGCCGCGACGATCGCCCCGTAGATATAGGTGTGGTAGTAGACCGGCGCGACGGCGATATGGATCTTGGCCGCCCAGTCCGGCGCGCTTCGACCTTCGGGTGGCGTCAGCAGCTGGTGCCGCGCGACGAGCTCCCACCAGACCCCGTCCAGGTCGCGCTCCGGATCGCCATAGAGAGCGCGCTCGAACGCGTTCATGACGAGCACCCAGCGCGTGAACACGAGCAACTCGGCGGCTCGAGCTGCACGGAGCCGACCTTCGAGCTCGTCCGCCTCGCCCGCGTCGACCTCGAGGATGCGCTCGAGCCACTCCCGGTCGCCGGCGAGCGCGCCGAACAGGAGCGCGGACGCCTCGGTCGTGACGAGGTGCGTGTCGCGCAACACCCACGACAGCTGGTCGTCGAACCCGAGGTCGTAGACGCCGTGGCCGAGCTCGTGGAGCATCGTGTCGGTCCAGCTGTGATTGTCGACCACGTTGGCGAGAACGCGCACGTCCCCGCCGCGATCGATGTCGATGCAGAACGCGTGCTGGTTCTTCCCGGCGCGCGGATACAGGTCGCTCCGGTCGACAATTCCCTCGACCGCGAACCCAAGGCCCTCGAAGGTCCGCCGGGCGAGCGCGACGACGTCCTTGCCCTTGAACAGCGGGTCGAGGTCGACCGCGCCTTCCGGCGGCGGCTCCTGGAAGAACGGATCGGCATAGTGCCAGGGGCGAAGGTCGGAGACGGAGCAGCCAAAGCGCTCGGCGAGCCGCATGTCGAGAGAGCTCTTCCAGCGCGCGAATGGCTCGGCCGTCGCGCGGTCGGCGGCGGCGAGTGTCTCCAAGAGCTTGTCCTCGTCCATCTCGTCCGTGGTCAACGAGAGCGCGAACCAGTCTCGATAGCCAAGCGATCGCGCTGCCTCGTTACGCATTCGCGCGAGCTCACGAACATCGTCCGCCACCTCGCGTCCGACCGTCTTCGAGGCCTCCCACGCCTCCCGGCGCTCCTCTGGATCTTGGCTTTCTCGCAGGATCTGCTTGATCCGGTTGTCGTCCACCGGCTCGCCGGACATGGCTCCCCGATGGCGGGAGAAGCGGGTCTCGACCGACGTCTCGAGCTCCACGATCCGCTCTCGCAGCGAGCTCGAGATCTGGTGCGGGAGCATCGCGCTCGAATAGAGCTCGAGCACGCGCGCGTGGACAGGATCGGCTCCGTTGCCTCGGGCCGCCTCGATGGCGCCGTAGAGCTCCCGGTCGGAGAGCGCGTCCGAGTACGCGAGCTCGGCGTCGGCGCGCCGGCGCGCGTTCTCGTCGGTGGCATCGACGTTCGAGTCCCACCAGGCGAGGTTGCTCGCCAACGTCAGCGGGCGGAACGTCTCCTCGGCGGTGCGCGCAAGCGAGATGGCGTCCGTCAAGAAGCCCGCATCCGCCGCCGCAACCGCATGTGCCTGAGCATACTCAGTCGTCTAGTTTTCGTCCGGTGAGCTCGCTGACCCGGACACGAACGCTGCCGTGGAGCTGGTACAGCGACCCTGCCGTGCTCGAGCGCGAGCGGGAGTACATCTTTCGCCGCGCCTGGCAGTACGTCGGCCACGCGGACGAGATCGGCGAGCGTGGATCGTTCAGGGCGACCCAAGTGGGTCACATTCCCGTCGTGCTCGTCCGCGACGAGGAAGACGTGCCGCGCGCCTTTCTCAACGTCTGCCGGCACCGTGGCTCGCTCGTCTGCGAGGGCTCCGGTCGCAGAGCCACGCTCCAGTGCCCGTACCACGCGTGGACGTACGCGCTCGACGGCAGGCTCCTGTCGGCGCCGCGCGGGGACCGCGAAGGCGGCATCGAGCGCGACGAGCTGGGCCTCGTCCCCCTGCGGCTCGAGTCGTGGGGGCCGTTCCTCTTCGTCAACCCTGATCTGGACGCTGCTCCTCTCTCCGAGCTTTTGGAGGACATTCCCGAGCGCGTCGCCGCGGCGGGCGTCGACGTCGGCGCTCTTCGCTTCCTGCAGCGGTTCGAGTCCGAGCTCGACGCGAACTGGAAGATCTGCGCGGAGAACTTCCTCGAGTGCTACCACTGCCCGGTGGCGCACCCCGGCTTCTCCGCCGTGGTGGATGTCTCGCCGGACTCCTACCTGCTGGAGGCCCGAGGCCGGCGGATGTCCCAGGTCGGCCCGCCGCGACCCGAGCCGCGCGGCGCCTACGATCCCTCGGGAGAGATCGAGCAGGGCCAGTTCCACTTCCTGTTCCCGAACACGGCCGTGAACGTCATGCCGGGACATCCGAATCTCTCGATCGGCCCGATCCACCCTCAGGCGCCCGAGCGCAGCTATCGCTTCCTCGACTACTTCGTGGCGCCGGACGCGGACGACGCCTGGATCGACGACATGCTCGCCTTCGACGACGAGGTCGGCGCCGAGGATCGGATCCTCGTCGAGCGCGTCCAGCAGGGTGTCCGCTCAGGGCTCCTCGCCGAAGGACGGATGCTGCCCGAGTCGGAGCAGCTCGTCATCCATTTTCAGTCGCTCGTGCTCGACGCACTGACGTAGCGGCTCGCAACCGTTCTCGCGTTTTTCGCTGGAAATGCACCACTTCTCTTCCCATGCGGACGTCCAGCGACTCCACCATGGCGGGAGATGCGACGAACCCTGGGACCGCTGCTCTGCGAGCTCCACGCGCACACCCGGTGGAGCGATGGCGTGTTCACCGTCGCCGAGCTCGTTGACCTACACGGGCGCAGCGGCTTCGACGTCCTCGGCATCACGGATCACGTGGTCCGACAGGACGACCCATGGCGCGGGCAACCCGGGCTCGCGTTCAGGTCAGTCGACGAAGACTGCTGGGCGGAGTACGTCGCCGATGTCGAGCGCGAGGCAGCGCGGGCGTGGCGAACGTACGGCCTCCTGGTGGTCCCCGGCGTCGAGCTCACCTTCAATCACAGTGACCCCCGCGAGGCTGCGCATGCCGTCGCCCTGGGGCTACGAAGCTTCGTCTCCGTGGACGACGGGATCGCGGAGGCGATGAAGACGGCCGCCGAGGCCGGCGCCGCGATCATCGCGGCGCACCCGTATGACGACGGGCCCGCGCCGATGAGCACGCGCCTCACGCAGCGCTTCGCGCGTGACGCGAATCTGTGCGGGCTCGCCCACCGCTTCGAGCTCTTCAACCGCACCCAGCTCTACGGCTGGGTCGCAGAGGCTGGGCTCCCGGCCGTCGCAACCGGCGACTTCCACCGCCCCGAGCACCTGGTCGGGTGGAAGACGCTCCTTCCGAGCCTCCATGACGAGGTCGCGGTGGTCGACTATCTCCGGTCGCGCCGCCCCGTGTTCCTGACGCGGCTCGAAGCAGACACGGCGCTGGCCGCCGCCTGAGCGGCGTTCACCGCTTCCACATGAGAGCGCGACCTACCCGACACCCACAGGCGGCGGCCCGCGTGAGATGACTCCCATCGACATCTAACCCAGAGGGGGAGGACACATCTCGATGAAACGCAGAAGGACGATCTCTCTTGCGTTGCTGGTCGGCGCCGTTGCGGCAGTGGGGGCCACCGCCGCGCTTGCGACCACAGCCATCAAGTCGTACACGCAGCCCGTCGGCGGCGAGTACGACGTCACGCCGCTGTTCAGCGTGGACGACCGGGTCCCGGTGCTCGGCGGAACCGGCCAGTACCGCATGGTGGGCATTCCGGACGGGCTCGGCGCCCACTCGACCGGCAACGGCACGTCGACGCTCTACATGAATCACGAGTTTGCGGCGTTCACCAGGCCGCCCGCTGCTCCAGGTCCGATCGTGTCGGAGCCGTACGTCGGCGGGGCGAAGAACCGCGGAGCGATCGTCTCGAAATTCATCCTCGACGAGGATGGCGATCCGATCGCGGGACGTCGCGCGTACGACTTCATCTTCAACGAGAACACGTTCGTCGGACCCGCGCCTACGGTCGAGAACCAGACCCGAGCCTTCTCTCGGTTCTGCTCGGGCTCGCTCGCCGGCCCTCCGGACGGCTTCGACCGCTGGATCTATCTCACCAACGAGGAGGAGGGAATACCCGCCAACACGTTCGACACCAAGGGCGGCCTCGCAGTCGCGATCGTAGACAACAACCTGTACACGCTGCCCAAGCTCGGCCGCTTCGCCTGGGAGAACACGCTCGTGCAACCGAACCAAGGGAATCGGACAGTGATCATGGGCATGGAGGACGGCCCGGCTGCGCTCGCCCCTGAGGTCGAGAACAGCCAGGTCTACATGTACGTCGGCAAGAAGGATCGCCGCGCTGGCGCCGGGGTTCTCGGACGGAACGGGTTGGACAACGGCGAGCTCCACGTGCTGGTGCCGTCCGATGCCTCGAAGTCGAGCGAGGCCTCCTTCACGAGCGGGTCTATCGACGTCGAGTGGGCGCCGATCCCGAACGCAGATGAGCTCACCGCGGTGCAACTCGAGGCAGCAAGCGATGCCGTTGGGGCGTTTCGCTTCGCCCGTCCGGAGGACGGCGCCTTCAACAAGAGAAACCGGAACAACTTTCTCTTCGTCACGACGGGTGGCGCGGCGGGTGTAAACGAGCTCGGCCGCTTGTATTCGCTCGACCTCCATCCGGGGAACGTCACGAAGGGCGGGACGCTGACCATCGAGTACGACGCGGACGCGGTCGTCGATGCAGGTGGCGATATCGCCATCAGCCCCGACAACATCGACGTCAGCTCCGACTACCTCATGATCAACGAGGACGGGACGACCGAGAGCCGGGCGATCATGGCCCAGAAGAATCGCGATGGCTCGATCTGGCGCTTCGATCTCGAGAGGTCAGGCGTCGACGTGTCGTCGAATGCCCGCGTCGCCGAGCTCGACCCACCGGGCCGGGACGGCGTCCCCGTCCGTCCTGGCGTGTGGGAGACGAGCGGGATCATCGACGCCTCGACGATGTTCGGGGCGGACACCTGGCTCTTCGACGTCCAGGCGCACTCGCCGACGGCAGCTCCTGGTGGGAGCATCGCGAACCCCGCGAGCACGGTCACCGTCGAGGATGGACAGCTCCTGATGCTGCGACCGGGGAACTAGCGCGTCGCGGTCGCAATCGAGGTTGAGCGGGGCCTGCC
>JACCTK010000198.1 GCA_013812465.1 Actinomycetota bacterium | reverse complement strand
GGCCGTCGCAAGTCACGCCGGGTGCGCTCGGCAGCTCTGATTGCCGCAGCGATCGTAGTTGCCCTGCTCGGCGTCGGCTTCGCGGGCGCCTCGTTCCTACGGCAGCCGTTCACTGAGTCGAAGCCCAGCACCTCGCGAATCGTCGATCGCACCTTCGTCTGCGCGCACGGCGCTCTGGGCGACCTGCCGGAGATCGAGACGAGAGCCGGCCTGGGCATCCGCGAGGGCCGCTCGCGCTGGAAGCAGCTCCCATACGCGATCGTCGCAACCGGCCGCTCTACGAACGCGTTCACGCAATGGGGAAGCCTGGCCTACGCCTACGCGTGGATCACCGCCGGCAGTCCTTCTGCGGCGACGAGAATCGACCCTCCGTACGCGCGGGACCTCCAGCGCAGGGAGCTCCCGGTCCCCGCCACGATCGGCGTCAACGCCAAGGCCTGCAAGCGCTCGAACGCGCGTGTCCCGCTCTCGCAGGCCGGGCTTTCCGGCGGCGCCGCGAGCCCGTTCGGAGACGAGCTCGACTGCTCGACCCAGCGTCGTTTCCTCATTCGAGTGCGTGCCGTGCTCGACTCCCCGGCCTCACTGCGCGCGCGCGACTCGTTCCTCGCAACGAAGGTCCCCGTCCGCGAAGCCAAGCTGGCGGCTCGAACACTGAACGGAAAGGCGCTCGTCTACGCCGAGACCTTCGACTCGGGCAAGACGAGGCTCTTCACCGCGAACCCCTGTGTCCCAGAATGACGTGAGCCGAGACGATGGAACCTTCGCCCGCCTAGACGCGACTATTGAAGGAGTGCCGAGCCTGGATCCTTCTGTCGACCGCCGCGTCTCGGAATCGCCGCGTGCCGAGTTCGATGAGTCCGAGCTCGTTCGGCGCGCGCAGCTCGGGAGCTCCGCGGCGTTCGAGCAGCTCGTCCTGACCCGCGGGCCCTTGCTCTATCGCTACCTGGCGGTGCGTCTACGCGACGAGAGCGATGCCCGTGATGCGCTGCAGGAGACGCTCATCGCCGCCTGGCAGGGGCTGCCGAACCTGAAGACCACGAGCAAGTTCTGGCCCTGGCTCTGCGGCATCGCTGCGCACAAGGCGGTGGACGCTGCGCGTGGGCGCAGTCATGCTGAGCTCCACGAGGTCGATGCGTCAGCCTCGGACGACGACGAGCTGCTCGGCGTCCGAGACGCGCTCGCCGCCCTCCCTGAGCACTTCCGCCAGGTGCTCTTGCTCCGTCATCTCCTCGGGCTCTCCGAAGCGGAGGTTGCCCAAGTGCTCGACACGCGCGTCGGCACCGTCAAGTCCAGGAGCGCTCGCGCGCGAAAGGCGTTGGAGGACTTGCTGCGATGAGACGAGAGCGCCGGGAGCTACACGATCTGCTCGCACGCCTCGAGCGCCAGGTCTCGCCACCCTCCGAGAACGACCTGCGCGCGATGGCCCGGACCGCCTCGTCGCGCCCGAGGCCGCTCCCGTCTCCGGCCCCGCCGCGACGTTGGCCACTCCAGGCTCGTTGGACAGGCGTTCTGGCCATTGCGCTCGTCATCGCAGTCGGCCTCGGCGTCGGACTGGGTGCGCTGATCGCTCCCAGCGGCACCGCCGCGCCCGGCCCGATCGGAACGGGATTTCTCCCCGGTCCCGGCTGGACGGTGCTGCAGACGGGCTCGGACGCGACCCCGGAGCGGCAAGCGCTCGCGGTAGCGACCAACGTCCCGCTCCACCCCGAGGACAGCGCCCGCGGAATCCGCAACTCGTCCGGTCTGCCCTACTCGACGCTGCTCCAACTACCGCCTCGAGGCGTCGTCATCGTCGCGCTGTTTACGTTGCGTCTGAAGTACGAGCCATGGAGTGACGAGCTCTTCCCCGAGCATGAACTGCCCTTGCGCGTTCGCGATGCGATGAACTCGATCTCGTACAGCTACCAGATGCGACCCGAGCGACCGCTCGGACAGTACGAGCTCCGAGCGACGGTCGGCGACCACCGCATCGTTCTCCATTTCTACTTCGGTGCCAGGCACCCCTCCCCGCAGCTCATCGCCACGGCTCAGCGACAGCTCGACCGCCTCATCGTCGCGTCGGTGTCTGGGCCAACGACGAACGCCGATCGCCGACAGAGCACAAGCGCCGCGGCCAGGGCCTCGAAGATCGTCGATCGCACGGTCGTGTGCTCGATCACCCCCGGCGGCGTGCGCGAGCTCGACGTGGAAGCTCGATCGGGAACGCGGGACTTCTCAGACCCGTCGAAGTGGAGGTTCTTGCCCCACATCGGCTTCCGCGATCCGAGGACGTCGGCAGCAAGGCTCACGAGCGCGAGCATGTCGGCGGGCCGCCCATACATCCAGCGCGACCCCGGTGGGAGCTCTAACACATTCCTCCTCGGCGCGGCCTGCCGCACTGCGAACGCAGGGGTGTCACTCTCGTCGGCCCGACTCTCGGGCGGAGCAGCAAGTCCCGTCGGCGACGAGTACGACTGCGTGGTGCCGGCCAAGGTCTTCGTGAGAGTCCGAGCTGTCTTTCGCGCTCCGACCTCACTCCGTCGCGGTCGAACGCCTTCGGGCGGAACCTACTACTACGCACGCGAGGACATACGGGAGGCAGCCATCGCGATTTCGACGGTCCTCGGCAAGCCGATCGCGCTTGCGACTGCTCACGAGTCCGGGCGTGCTCGACTGTTCGTCGGCGACACCTGCGGGCCGAGCGGATGAGGAAGCGCGCTGGAGTCCGCCTGCTTGCGGTCGGCATGACTTCCGCCTGCGCACTCGTGGCTGTCGGATCGAGCATGCCGGCTCCCTCACGGATCGTCGACCGGACGTTCGTCTGCACGCCGGTGGCATACGGCGGCGTCGGTGACCTCGATATAGAAGTAGGCCCGCCGTTGAAAACCCGTTTTGGCTCCCGCTCGGCGCATCTCATAGTCCGAACGGGAACAACCCTTCCTAGCGAGGATCTCGTTTTCGTCCGCTCGCCGGCGCAGGCAGAGGTTGGAACCACTACGCCGTTTCCCGGCCCTGCGGGCGTCT
Organism: Actinomycetota bacterium; assembly: GCA_013812465.1. The sequence continues at coordinate 2,421 of JACCTK010000198.1, read as the reverse complement.
ACGCCCACGCACGCAGCTGCGCTGCCACGCGTTCGCAGATCGAGCTTTCGTCGAAGGGCCTTCCCGGCCCGCCGACTCGGTTCGCGACTGACCTCACCTGCTCGCTTCGCGGTCGCGTTGTGGTTCGCGTACGGGCGCGGCTCGCGGCACCCGCCGAGTGGCGTCGAGCACAGGAACCGTTCCTGGTAGGCGCCCGCGGCCGTGTCGAGGACGCTCGGCTCGCCGTGCGCGGGGCGCGTAGCGGCGCTCCGCTCGCCTACATGACCGTCGACCGCGCTGGACTGACGAAAGTTTGGTCGTCGTTCGGCTGCAGGTAGCAGAGGAGATGATTCGTTGACAAACCACCGAGCCGACCACTTTCTCGACAATGTCGAGACCGTCGTCAAGGGAAAGACGGACGAGATCAAGCTCGTGCTCGCCGCGCTCCTCTGCGGCGGCCACGTGCTCCTCGAGGACGTGCCCGGAACCGCCAAGACCGTTCTCGCCCGCGCGCTCGCCGGCTCGATCGACGGTGCGACGAACGCGCGCATCCAGTGCACGCCCGACCTGCAGCCAACCGACGTCACCGGTCTCTCGGTCTTCAACCAGAAGGATCGCGACTTCGAGTTCCGACCCGGGCCCGTATTCGCGAACGTCGTCCTCGTCGACGAGATCAACCGTGCGATGCCGAAGACGCAGTCGGCGCTCCTCGAGGCGATGGCCGAGCAGCAGGTGACGATCGACGGCGTCACCCGCCCGCTGCCCGAGCCCTTCCTCGTTCTCGCCACCGAGAACCCGATCGAGCAGGAGGGAACCTTCCCGCTCCCCGAGGCGCAGCTCGACCGTTTCTTCCTCAGAACCGCGCTCGGCTATCCGGGCGAGGACGACGAGGTGGCGATCGTCGAGGAGCAGCTGCGCGTCCATCCGCTCCGCTCGCTGCGCCCGGTCGTCACGCTCGAGAACGTCAACTCGCTCCGCCTCGCCGTCCACGACGTGTACATCGATCCGGCGATCCGCCGCTGGGTGATCCAGCTCGTACGCGCGACCAGGGTCGCTGACGGCGTCGGGATCGGCGCATCCGTGCGCGGCAGCCTCTCGCTCGAGCGCGCCTGTCGCGCCTGGGCGCTGCTCGACGGCCGCGACTACGTCACACCGGTCGACGTCGAGCGCCTGTTCCTGCCCGTGGTCATGCATCGGATCGTCTTCACGCCGAGCTTCGTCGCCACGGCGCGCGAGATCGGCTGGACGGAAGCCGCCGAGCGGTTCCGCGAGCAGTGCCTCGAGCTCGCGCCGCGGCCGGGCGCCGACCTCGAAGCTCCAGCCGTCGCCGCGGCCACTTGAGCGGCGCAACCTTCCCGCTGATCCCGCGCCGGCGCGTGCTGGGGCTCCCGTTCGGGGGTCTGCACAGCATGCGCCGCGGACTCGGGTCCGACGTCGCAGGCTCTCGTCCGTACCAGCCCGGCGACGACATCGACCGGATCGACTGGCATGCCTCGGCGCGGCTCTCGCTGGCGCGAGGAACGGAGGAGTTCATCGTCCGCGAGCACTACGCGGACGAGGCGCCGCGCGTCGTCGTCCTCTGCGACCGGCGTCCATCGATGTCGATCTTCGACGACAGCTGGCCGTGGCTGCGCAAGCCGGAGGCGATTCGACAGGCGGTCAGGGTGATCGGGGACAGCGCGGCGGCGGCGCGCGGCCTCGTCGGCTACTTCGACGAGGGTGACGGGAGCGCGTACTGGCACCCGCCGCGGAGCTCGGTCGAGCTCGGTCTGGCCGACGTCGAGCGACCGTTCGAGGCGCCAAAGGACACTCTTGCGCGCGGGCTCGGCCACCTCGTCGCGCAGCGTCGCGACCTTCCTGCCGGCTCCTTCGTCTTCGTCCTCTCCGACTTCCTCCACGAGCCCACGCACGACGAATGGCTCAACGCGGTCGAGCGGCGCTGGGAGATCGTCCCGGTCGTGATCCAGGACCCGGTCTGGGAGCAGAGCTTCCCGGAGGTGGGAGGGACGGTCGTCCCGTTCGCGGATCCCGAGAGCGGACGCGTGAGCCTCGTTCGCTTCTCGGAGGACGAGGTGGGGAGGCTGCGCGAGGCGAACGGGGCCCGCCTGCGCGACCTGCTCCACGACCTGCGGGCCCGGGACATGGATCCGGTCGTCCTCTCCTCGCACGAGTCGAGGGAGATCGTGCTCGCGTTCCTAACCTGGGCCGACCAGCGGCTGTTCACGCGGGGGCGCGCATGAGGGCGATCGCCGTTTCCGTGCTCGTCGTCGTGCTCGCGACCGGCTGCGGGGGTGGGGCCGAGGACCTGCCGGCGCTTCCCGAGGGCCGGTTCATCGCGGTCGAGCAGACTTTGAAGCCGGAGGTGCAGCTCTTCGCCGAGCCGGTCTTGGCGCGGGTGGAGATTCTCGTCGACAACGAGCGCTTCGATCCCGATCGCCTGCG
>JACCTK010000190.1 GCA_013812465.1 Actinomycetota bacterium | reverse complement strand
CCTCGAGCTCGGCCAGGATCGGATTCGCCTGCTCGAGGTCTCGCCACGCCTCCAGCTCGAGGAGCGACTCGGTCGCGCCCAGGGAGCTCGGATACACCGCCGCGACGCGACCGACCCCGCTCGAGCGAAAGAGGAACGCGAGGTCGACCGGAATGCGCAGCGCAGCCCAGTGCGCGTCGTCGAGCTCGAAGTTGTCGAGTCGCAGGCGTCGCTCGGGCACCAGCTGGTAGTGACCGCCGCCCGCCCCGCGGCTGTCGAACAGGAGCGCGCAGGCCCGGCACGCGCAGAGCAGAGACCGGGCGTGCAGGTCGACGACGTGCCGGTGCTCGGGCGCCACCGGCTCGCCGCAGAGCTCGCACTGCTCCGGACGCTCGACCGGTTCGACTGCATCGCGTGACTGTGGGCGGGTCGTCGCCAGCCGGCGCAGGCGTGGCGCGACAGTGCTCACGCAACTCCCGGCAGACAGGGCCCCGGCGCGGCTTTCAGGGTCCCAAGCTGCACGAGCTGCGGCTGCCCAGCCGCGATCTCGTCGGAGACGCCTTCGGCCTCGACGCCTGCGAGCTCGGGCGCCGCCTGCAGGATGGCCGTCTCGATCGAGTGCTTGAGCGTCACCGTCGAGGACGCGCAGCCATCGCAGGTGCCGTTCAGCCGCAGCCTCGCGATGCCGTCTCGGACGCCGAGGAGCTCGACGTCGCCCCCGTGCGAGCCGAGGTAGGGCCGCACCTCTTCGAGCGCGCGCGCGACCCGAGTCTCGACATCGACCGGATGCAGATCGTGGAGCAGCAGGAGGTGCGACAGGAGCTCGTCGGCGACGAGCTCCTGCGTGATCCCACCCAGCTCGACGACGCGCCGAAGCGCCTCGCCGTACAGCTCGACGAGCCCCTGGACGACCGCGAGCGCACGTGGATCGTCTTCGATCTCGCCGAGAAGCTCCTCGACGCCCGCGACCTTCTCCACCACCTCCGCGTCGCGCATCAGTGGGCGTTAGACCCGAACATCGGCGAGTGGACCCGCTTCACCGTCTTGCCGTTCCCGAGGTACATGTGGACGCCGCACGGGAGACAGGGATCGAAGCTCCGAACGGCGCGCATGATGTCCACGCCGCGGAAGTTCTCCTGGTCGTTCTCCTCGAAGATCGGCATGTTCGAGACCGCGTCCTCGTAAGGGCCGAGAACGCCGTTCGAGTCGGTCGGGCTGCCGTTCCACGGCGTGGGCGGGTACGGGTGGTAGTTGGCGATCTTCTTGTCGCGGATCACGAGATGATGGGAGAGGGCGCCCCGCACCGCCTCGTGGAAGCCGCAGCCGATCGCCTCCTCCGGCACCTCGAAGTCGTTGAACGTCTTCGTCTGGCCCTTGCGCACATAGCCGAGGCCCTCTTCGACGAAGTTGAACGCCATCGCCGCCGAGTAGGCGATGAAGTACGCGCGGGCCCGGTTTCGCTCCAGCGCGTTCGACCACTGCGGGATCCGCCAGGTGAGAGTCGTCTCACCCGAGCTCGCCGTCTTCGGCAAGTGGATCTGCACCGAGCCGTCACCGGGGGCCTTCACGTACGGCGTGTCGACGATGCCCGCGAGCGCCGTCGAGTAGAGCCGCGCGAAGGCGCCGCCGCCGGTGTCGAGCGCGAGGTCGTCGCCGGTGCGCTGGTCATGCCAACGTGGACTCATCACCCAGCTGTAGTTGCCGCCCTGCAGGTCGCGTTTCTGCGGCTTCGGCAGCGTCGTTTGGTTCCACGGGTGCCGCGGATCGACCGGGTTTCCAAGTGGATCCTTCGTGACGAACATCTCCTCGTTCTGCCAGTCGTCGTAGTACGAGCTGCCGAGCAGGATGCGGATGCCGAGGTTGATGTCGACGAGGTCGGTCGTGACGAGCTCGCCGTCGACGATGATCCCGGGCGTCACCTTCATCGCTCGGCCCCAGTGCGTCATCTCGTCGTAGCGGTACGTGCATTCGATCGGGTCCTGGAACGCGCCCAATAATAATAAAAGAACACGCCTGCGGCCGACCTCCTCGTACCCCGGAAGCGCGTCGTAGAAGAAGTCGAAGAGGTCGTCGTTCAGCGGCACCGCCTTCTTCACCCAGTCGGTCACGCGGATGAGGCGGGAGAGGTAGTCCGTGAAGACCTGCGGCGTCGCCACTGTGCCCGTGCCGCCGGGGTACAACGTCGAGGGGTGGACGTGCCTTCCCTCCATCAGGCAGAACATCTCCCGCGCGATCCGGCTCTGCACGAGCCCCTGCTTGTAGAGCGCGCCAACGAACGGGTTGAACGCGCGCATGATGTCCGCGATGGTCTTCAGGCCGTGGATCTCCGAGTTGGGAGCGTCCGTCTTCTCCGCCTTCTTGAGCATCTTCGGGTTCGTCGAGGCGACCATCTGCTCGCAGTAGTCGCCGAAGACGAGGTTGTCCTGGAAGATGGCGTGGTCGAAGATGTACTCCGCAGCCTCGCCGAGGTTGAACATGCACTCGGCGAGCGGCGTCATCCGGATGCCATACGCCATGTTCTGGGCGTAGATCGAGCAGACGGTGTGGTTGTCGCCGCAGATGCCGCAGATCCGGCTGGTGATGAAGCCGGCGTCGCGCGGGTCCTTGCCCTTCATGAAGACGCTGTAGCCGCGGAACATGGACGACGTGCTCTTGCACTCGACCACCTCGCGGTTGTCGAAGTCGATCTTCGTGTAGATGCCGAGGTTCCCGATGATCCGCGTGATCGGATCCCACGACATCTCGACGAGGTTTCGCTGCTCGACCTCGACGCGCTCCTTGGCGACAGCCATCAGCTCTCCTTTCGGTTCCCGAAGCGGGGGTCGTAGCCGGTTGTCAGGGCGGGGCCGTTGTGCCGCCACTTCGGCTCCTTGTTCACGGTGTTGTTGGTGATCCCGCGCATCGCCCGGATGAACAATCCGTAGGGCTTGATGAGCGCGCCTGAGACGGTTCCGCCCGGCGGCTCGTCCATGAACGGCATGAACTTGTCCGGGAACCCCGGCATCGTGCAGCCGATGCAGATGCCCCCGACGTTCGGGCATCCCCCGATTCCGTTCATCCAGCCGCGCTTCGTCACATTGCATTGGACGACCGGCCCCCAACACCCGATCTTCACCTGGCACTTGGGCGAGTTGTAGTCATGGGCGAAGTCGCCCTGCTCGTAGTAGCCGGCCCGGTCGCAGCCCTCGTGCACGGTCTTGCCGAAGAGCCACTGCGGCCGGAGCAGGTCGTCGAGGGGAATCGTCGGGGCGAGGCCGGCGGCCTGGTAGAGCACCCAGGTGAGCGTCTCCATGAAGTTGTCGGGCTGCACGGGGCAGCCGGGGACATTGACGATCGGCAGCCCGCCGGCGGAGCGGAAGTCCCAGCCCAGGTAGTCGGCGAGACCCATGCAGCCGGTCGGGTTGCCCGCCATGGCGTGGATACCCCCGTACGTGGCGCAGGTGCCGCAGGCGACGACCGCCCACGCCTTCTGTGGGAGCCGGTCGAGCCACCAGGAGAGCGTCAGCGGCTCGCCGGTCGCCGGATCGTTGCCGAACGACGTCCAGTAGCCCTCCCCGTTGATGTTCTCGTTCGGAACCGAGCCCTCGAGCACGAACACGAAAGGCGCATCGAGCTCGCCGTTCACCGCATCGAAGAACGGCTGCAGGAACTCGTTGCCGCCGAGGGTCGGCGAGAGCACCTTGTTGTGCAGGTGCACCTTCGGCAGACCGGGGATGTTGCCGAGGAGGACGTCCTCGATCGTCGGCTGCATCGCGGCTGTGATCGAGACGCTGTCGCCGTCGCAGCTCATTCCCTCCGAGATCCAGAGGATGTGGACCTCTTCCACTCCCGGCACGTCCTTCGGCTCGACGTCCGGCATCGCTTCTCTCGTCTCCACGCCTTACCTCCTTCCGGCGACGACTTCGTCGTCGACCACCACGAGCGCGTCCACCAGCAGCTCCTCGCCCGCGACCACGTCGACGTGCAAGTCCCCGCACGACGCGCACGCGAGCGGGAAGTCGTCGATTTCGGTTTCCATTCCGCACGTCCGGCAGCTGACTCGTGCCGGCACGTGCTCGATCGCGAGCTCGGCGCCCTCGACCGCGGTGCCCTCGGCCACCAGCTCGAACGCGAACTCGAGCGCCGACGGCACGACCTGCCGCAGATGTCCGACCTTGACCTCGACGCGTTCCACGCGCCGGCCGCAGGCCGCCTCGCAGGCGACCGAGACGATCGCATCGGCGAGAGCGAGCTCGTGCATCAGCAGATCCTCGGCAGGGGGTCGCCGACCAAGAGATCCATCACGCGCCTGCCTCCGAACGCCGTCTCCACCAGCACGAGCCCAGGAGGCTCCGTCTTCACCTCCCCGACCTCGACGGCGTCCTCGCAGCCGGCGACGGAGCGGAGCGCGGCGAGCGCGGCGTCGGCGTCGTCCGGCCCCACGAACGCCACCAGCACGCCCTCGTTCGCGACGTACATCGGGTCGATGCCGAGGATCTCGCAGGCGCCGGCAACAGCGGGCCGCACCGGAATGTCTCGCTCGCGGACGACCATCGCGGTGCCCGAGGCGCGCGCGAGCTCGTTCAGGACGGATGCGACTCCGCCACGGGTGGCGTCACGCAGGCAGTGGAGCGCCGGTCCGGCAGCGTCGAGCAGCGCATCGACCGCGGGCCAGAGCGAGCGCGTGTCCGACTCGACCGGCGCCTCGAGCTCGAACTCGCCGCGGGCGAGCATGACGGCGGTGCCGTGCTCGCCGATCGCTCCCGAGACCAGAATCCGGTCGCCCGGCCTGATGGATGCCGGTGAGAGCTGGGCCCGCTCGTCTACGGCCCCGATCCCGGTGGTCGTCACGTACATCGCGTCGCAGCGTCCGCGCTCGACCACCTTCGTGTCGCCGCCGACGATCTCGACTCCCGCCGTTCGCGCAGCCGCTGCGATCGCCTCGATCTCGGCGCGGAGCTCGTCCGTCGGCAACCCCTCTTCGAGCACGAGCGAGAGGGTGAGCGCGAGCGGGCGCGCCCCCGCCATCGCGAGGTCGTTCACTGTCCCGTTGACCGCGAGGTCCCCGATCGAGCCGCCCGGAAAGCGGATCGGCTTGACCACGAAGCTGTCGGTGGTCAACGCCAGGCCGTCGACGCGCGCGGCGTCGTCGAGCTCGCGCAGCCCGAGGACGGGCGCGAGCAGACCTTCGATCAATGTCAGCGTCGCCTTGCCTCCAGCGCCGTGCGCCATGGTGATCCGCTCGTCACGGAAGCGCAGCGGCTTCGCGCGCACCCGCTCGATAAGGGCCAGCTGATCCGCCTCGTGCGAGGTCACACGACCTCCCGCTCCCGTGCGAACCGCCCGTAGTTGTAGTAGGCGGCGCACGCGCCCTCGGAGGAGACCATGCAGGTGCCGATCGGCCGCTCGGGCGTGCAGGCGGTGCCGAACACCTTGCACTCCCAGGGCTTGATGACGCCCTTCAGCACCTCGCCGCACTGGCACGCCTTCGGGTCGGCGACGCGCACTCCGGGCACGCCGAAGCGCAGCTCGGCGTCGAGGTCGGCGTAGTCCGGACCGAGCTTGAGACCGCTCGAGGAGATGAAGCCGAGACCGCGCCACTCGAAGTGCGGCCGCAGCTCGAAGACCTCCGCGAGCACCGCGAGCGCCGCGGGGTTGCCGTCGTACGGGACGACGCGCTTGTACTGGTTCTCGACCTCGCAGCGCCCTTCGGCGAGCTGGCGCAGCACCATGTGCACGGACTGCAGGAGGTCGAGCGGCTCGAACCCGGAGACGACTATCGGGCGGCCGTAGTCCGCAGGGATGAACTCGAAGGGGCGCGCGCCGACGACCGTCGAGACGTGGCCGGGGCCGATGAACCCATCCAGCCGCAGGTCAGGCGATTCGAGCAGGGCCCGGAGCGGCGGAACGATCGTGACGTGGTTCGAGACGACCGAGAAGTTGCCGACTCCGTCCTGCTTCGCCCGCTTCAGCGTCAGCGCTGTCGAGGGGGCGGTGGTCTCGAAGCCGACGGCGAAGAAGACGACTTCGCGTTCGGGATTTTCCTTCGCGATCCGGAGCGCGTCGAGCGGCGAGTAGACCATGCGGATGTCCGCGCCCTCGGCCTTCGCCTCGAGAAAGGTGCCGCTTCCGCCAGGGACGCGCATCATGTCGCCGAAGCAGGTGAGGATGACCTCCTCGCGCTTCGCGATCGCGATCCCGTCGTCGACTCGCCCCATCGGGATCACACAGACCGGGCAGCCGGGCCCGTGCACGAGCTCCACGTTCTCCGGCAGGAGATCGTCGACGCCGTACTTGTAGATCGTGTGCGTGTGGCCGCCGCAGACCTCCATCACCTTGTAGTGGCGACCCGGCTCGACGCTGGCCACGATCTCGGCGGCCAGAACGCGCCCGAGCTCGGCATCCCTGAACTCGTCGACGTACTTCACGCCGCCCTCGCAAGCGCGGTGCCGGCGTGGACGAGGAGCGCGTCGCCCGGCGCGACGTCGCCGACCAGGTCCGTCATCACCTCGGTGTGCGCGCCGTCCGGCGCCTCGCAGCGGGCGAGTCCCGCGCCGTCGGCTTCGAGCACGAGCATGCGCACGGCCTCGTCTGCGCAGGTGACGCAGTGGCCTTCGTCGCAGCTCGCGGAGGGCCCGGACTGCGTCACGAGATCACGCTCGTCTTCAAGTCCTCCAGCTCCTGCTCGTACACCTCGCCGAGCTCCCGGAGGAGCGCCAGGGTCGCATGCGCCTCCTCCTCGTCGACCTTCGAGAGCGCGAAGCCGACGTGGATCAGCACCCAGTCACCCGCCTTTGCGCTGTCGTCAGGCAGCAGTCCCACGTTGACATTGCGCCTCACTCCGGCGACGTCCACGCGGGCGAGGCTGCGCTCGGCATCAACGATCTCGACAATCTGCCCGGGAATGGCAAGGCACATGGGGCGGCTCCCGACGGTCGGCTCGAGGGACTGACCCTAACCCTATCCCGGCGTCGGGTGGCGCAAACATCCAGAAACGCTCATCTCCGCTGGGCGTGCGCAGAACCGGGAGAATGACGGGGATGGAGCGGCGGCGCATCCGCGTCACCGGGGTCGTGCAGGGCGTGGGCTTCCGGCCGTTCGTCTACGCGCTCGCGCTCCGGCACTCGCTCGCCGGGTTTGTCTTGAACGACGCCGAGGGCGTCTTGATCGAGGCCGAGGGCGCCGGCGGGGCTTTGGACGCTTTCCACGAGGCCTTGACAGACGAGGCGCCTTCGCTCGCACGGGTCGAGGCCGTCGTCGCCCTGCCGCTGCCCGTCGTCGCCGAGAACGGCTTCAGGATCGCGAAGAGCGTCCCCGGCGCAGGCTCTGCGCTCGTGCCGGCCGACGTCGCGACCTGTGACGAGTGCCTCCATGAGCTCTTCGACCCCGTCGATCGGCGCTACCGCTACCCATTCGTCAACTGCACGCAGTGCGGGCCTCGCTTCACCATCGTGGAGCGGGCGCCGTACGACCGGCCGAACACGACCATGGTCGGCTTCCCGCTGTGCGGCGATTGCCGCCGCGAGTACGAGGATCCGCTCGATCGCCGTTTTCATGCCGAGCCGATCGCGTGCCACGTCTGCGGGCCACAGCTCTCGAGGCCGCTCGACGAGGTGGCGCAGGTGCTGCGGGAGGGGGCGATCGTCGCGGTGAAGGGCCTCGGCGGCTACCACCTCGCCTGCGCCGCCGCCTCCGAGGACGCGGTGGCGCGGCTGCGTGCCCGCAAGCACCGGGAGGAGAAGCCGTTCGCGCTCATGACTCTGACGCCGGAGCTGCTCGGGAAGATCGGCCCCGCCGAGGCGGCCCTGCTCGAGACGCGCGAGCGTCCGATCGTGCTCCTTCGCCGCCTGCCCGACGCGCCCGTCGCCGCCTCCGTCGCCCCGGACACGAGCTGGCTCGGGGTGATGCTTCCCTACACGCCGCTCCACCACCTGCTCCTCCACGACATCGGGCGCGCGCTCGTCATGACCAGCGGCAACGTCTCGGACGAGCCGATCGCCTTCGAGGATGCCGACGCGATCGAGCGGCTCGGGCCGATCGCCGATGCGATCCTCGCGCACGACCGTCCGATCCATCGCCGCTGCGAGGACTCGGTCGTCAGGGTCGAGTTCCCGATCAGGCGCTCGCGCGGCTTCACGCCGTCGGCCCTTCCGCTGCCCGTGCCGGCGCCTCGGCCGCTCGTCGCCACCGGCGCCGAGCTGAAGTCGACCTTCTGCGTGGCTCGCGGCGGCGAGGCTCTGCTTTCGGCGCACCTGGGCGACCTCGACTCCGAGCTCGCGCTCCGTGCGTTCCACGCCGATCTCGACCTCTATCTGGACATGCTCGGAGTGCGGCCGGAGGCGATCGCCCACGACCTGCACCCTGACTATCTCGCCACCAGGTGGGCCCTCGAGCAGGACGTCGAGCTCCTGGGCGTCCAGCATCACCATGCGCACGCGGCGGCGTGCCTCGCCGAGCACGGCGAGACGGGGCCGGCGCTCGCGCTCGTCTTCGACGGGACCGGCTTCGGGCCCGACGGGACGCTCTGGGGAGGCGAGCTCTTGCGCTGCGACCTCACGACTTTCGAGCGCGTCGCGCACCTGGAGGCGGTGCCGCTGCCCGGCGGCGAGGCTGCGGTGCGTGAGCCCTGGCGGGTCGCCGCTGTCCATCTGGAGCTGGCCGGTCGGCCCGTGCCGTGGGAAAGCTGGACGATGGTGCGTCAGACGCTGGGTGTGAACGCGCCGCTCTCGTCCGGCATGGGGCGCCTCTTCGACGCAGCCGCCGCGCTGCTCGGCGTCCGCGAGCGGGTGTCCTACGAGGGACAGGCGGCGATCGAGCTCGAGCAGCTGGCGGGCTCGGCCGCGGCCGAGCCGTACCTCTGGAGCTTCGGGAGCGGCCCCGCGCTCGTCGCGGCGCTGCACGACGATCTCGCCGACGGTCGCTCGGCTGCTGAGCTAGCGGCTGTCTTCCACGAGACCATCGCCGCCGCCGCCGCGGAAGCTTGCGCCGAGGCGGGCGAGCCCGGAACAGTTGTTCTCTCGGGTGGGACTTTCCAAAATCTCCGCCTACTCGTCTCGACGCGGCGGCGGCTCGCGGAGCTTGGCTTCCGGGTGCTCACCCACCGTCTCGTCCCGCCAAACGACGGCGGCATCAGCTATGGGCAAGCCGCCGTGGCGGCGGCGACGTTGCGGTGACTCGGCGTGCCATCCGCATCGTCCGTGCAGGGCTCCGAGGGTATAACGCACAACAAGTGAGAACCTGCGACGCCGGAGTGACCGGACAGCGATGACGAGCGCGGCCGACCTCGTCCGCGAGCTCTACGAGGCGTACCAGCGGCGCGACTGGGAGGCGGCAGCCGGGCTGCTGGAGGAGGACGCGGTCGTGGAGATGCCGGCGACAGCCAAGCGGCTCGTCGGTCGCTCGAAAGTGGTCGAGTTCCAGCGTGACTACCCGGAGCCCTGGGGCGACCTGTCCCTGTTGCGCATCGTCGGCAAGGGCGAAACCGCAGCCGCCGAGATCGAGGTCGTCGCCGAGGAGGCAACGTTCCGGATGGCCGCGTTCTGGCGAGCCGGTGAGGGGCTTCTGCGCGAGGGCGTCGAGTATTGGGTCACGGTCGGCGGCGAGGAACCTCCGCCGAACCGCGCGCACGCGCAGGCCTAGGGGCCTGTCCGAAAAGTGGCTCAGGGCACCTGACACCTCTGCCCGGGCGCGACCGTCGTCGGCACGATCAGGATGACAACCCCGTGACCTCGGTAATCGCCATCGTGTTGCCGTCCGGGTCCTTGACCCAGCCGGCTCTGAATTGGCCGGCGTCGAAGACGCCGCGCTCATCGGTCTCGAGGCCGGGCTGGTCATACCGCTGGAAAACCACTTCCCGCGAGCCGAGCTCGTCCATCGTCTTGTCGAGGTCGTCGACGAACCAGCCGGCAATCGTCGCCGGCGACTTGCCTGCGTTCTCGGGCGCGAGATAGACGAAGAGCCGAGTTCCCTCCCCGCACGGGTAGCGCACGCCCTGTTCCTCCTCCTCGCCGCCCACCAGCCCCAGCTGCTCCTCGTAGAAGCGCTTGGCGCTGTCGAGGTCGGATGCCGTCATCGCCGCCTCGACCCGGCAGTCGCTCAAACCCATCGGGACCTCCTGGGTTGTCATTCCGGGCAAAATCTAATCGCGACGTCTCCGAGTGACCGCTCAGCCGGCCGTTGCTGCCGGCGGTCTTCCTACCGCCGCGCCAGAACGCCGTCGAGCGCCCGATATGCAGCGGCGACCGAAAGCCCGTACACCAGATGGTTCCCGAAGTCCTTGGCGAGCGTCGAGACCGGGCACTTCCACGGGGGCTTGTAGATCTTCATCGCCGGCAGCATCGTGTAGTCGAAGGCCATGACAGTGGTCGTCAACGCCACGCCATTCACGACCGGACGGTGGAAGGTCTCTTCGAGGATCCCATAGAGCGCGCCCCAGCTCGTCCCATACAGCCAATGCACGGTGTTCTGCATCGCGCCCGCCTTCTCGAGTGGGACGTCCTGCTCGAACACGCCTTCGACGATGCGGTGGCCTACCTGGGCGGGATCCGGCGTCTCGCTCCAGTCCTTCGGAGGCGCCTCCGCCTCGCCCGAGCCGTTCGAGCCGGCGAGCTTCGCCTGCAGGGCCTGATAGCCCGTGAAGATCGCGTTCCCGATCAGGCCCGCGACGAGGCCTTGACCTATTGCGGCGAGTGGCGTCCTTTCATTCATGGCCTTTGCATCCCCGTGACCCTGTCGTTCTCAAACATCGTGATCGCGCCCGACACTTGCGGATCAGCGAAGATCGGTCGCCGTGGGCGTCGTTCTCGTCACGGGCGGTTGCGGTTTCATCGGCTCGCACGTCGTCGACGAGCTCGTCGCGCGTGGGGAGAGCGTGCGGGTGCTCGATCTGCTGCACGCGCTATCGCACGAGCGCAAGCCCGACTATCTGAACCCGGCGGCGGCGTATGTCTTCGGAGACGTCCAGGACGGCGAGCTCGTGGACTCCGTCCTCGAGGGCGTCGACCGCGTCAGCCATCAGGCCGCGATGGTGGGCCTCGGCGTCGATTTCGCCGATGTCGTCGACTACGTGCGGCACAACGATCTTGGCACGGCGACGCTCCTGCGCTCGCTCGCGAGACGAAGGGAGGACGTGCGACTCGTGCTCGCGAGCAGCGTGGTCGTCTACGGCGAGGGGCGCTACCGCTGCGCTGAGCACGGCCTCGTGCCTCCGGCGCCGCGGACGCCGGAGGCGCTGGAAGCGGGAGAGTTCGATCCGGCATGTCGCGCCTGCGGCCGGTCGCTCGAGCCGGAGGCGGTGCCGGAGTCCGCCCGGATCGATCCACGCAACGTCTACGCGGCGACGAAGGCGCAGCAGGAGCACCTGTGCTCCGCCTTCGCACGCGAGACCGGGGCGTCGGTCGCGGCGCTTCGCTACCACAACGTGTACGGGCCGCGAATGCCTCGGGACACGCCCTACGCCGGCGTCGCGAGCATCTTCCGGAGCGACCTCGAGGGCGGTCGCGCGCCGCGCGTCTTCGAGGACGGGTGTCAGCTCCGCGACTTCGTCCACGTCCGCGATGTTGCATCCGCGAACGTGCTCGCGCTGGCAGCGGACGTGACCGGCCCGCTGAACGTGGCGAGCGGAGAGCCCCACAGCATCGGAGATCTCGCACGCGAGCTCTCGAGCGCGTTCGGCGGTGAAGAGCCGGCGACGACGGGCGAGTATCGGCTCGGCGACGTGAGGCACGTCTTCGCCTCGACGGACCGCGCCTCGGTCGAGCTCGGCTTCCGCGCCTCGATCTCCTTCGCAGAGGGCATCCGCGAGCTCGCGACCGCGCCGCTTCGAGCCTGAATCAATCATCTAGCTCAGCAGGAGGCCGTGTCGCGCCTGATTCCCGAGGCGAGGCTGAAGGCGCCGGCCCGGCTGATCTTGAGCCGGGTGAGGCCGTTCCCGGCGGGGGACAGACAGACCGCGGTTCCGGCCGCTCGCCAATGCGGCGTGTAGCGCACGCGGAGGAGGTAGTCCCCTGCCCCGTCCGTCCAGCCGCCGACGCGCTCGTGGCCGAACTCCGTGAGCTCCGCCCGGCCGGGCCCGGAGAGGATCGGTGTCGCCTGCGGGAGCTCCCAGATCGTCCAGTTGGGCGACGAATGGACGAGGGCGAGCCCCGCCCGCCCGGAACGAACGAGCTCGGCCTCGTGGCGGGCGCCCAGCTCGTCGAGCCGGGTCTTCGGCAGCAGCACGTAGCGCACTCCGAGCCGGCGAAGCCAGTGCCGGTACCGAGTCGGGGAGAGCACGGAGTCGTAGAGCAGCGGGTTCTGGGCCACGTCGAGCTGCCGGTACCAGCCCCGGGCGAGCGGGATGCCCGAGCGAGGGACCCAGTAGGCCTCCCAATGACCGTATGTCGGGATCACCTCGACGCGATAGCCCGCACCTCCGTTCGCGCGCACCCACTCGAGCGCGGGCCGCCAGAACGACTCCTGCGCGGCCAGAGGGTCGGAGCGGCTGGGAAGGATCTCCAGATACGGGACCGCCGTGTAGGCAAACCCGAGCGCGAGCGCCGGGAGCGCGAGCAGGCGCGGCCGGAAACCGGCCATCAGCACCATCAGCAGGCCCAGCGGAAAGACGAAGAAGCGCAAGCGCGTGAGGTTGCTGCCGAGCGGCGTGGTCACGAAGAACGCGGCCACGCACACGATCCCCCAGAGCAGGAAGAACGCGAGTAACGCCTCCCCATGACGCGCGCGGAGCGCGAGGGAGATGCCGAACGTGCTGGCCACCAGCACGCCAAGCAGGTTCCAGATCCCGAACGGGTAGACGACATCGGAGGGGAAGGCAACGAACGCCGCCAGTTGAAGTCCGACGAAAACGCCGAGCCCGGCGAGAAGCGATCGGGGCCCGAGCCGGCGCTTTGCGCAGGCGACCGCCAGGAGCGCGATCAGGAGAAAGACGAACGCGAGTGGGCTGAAGCCGAGTGTGAGCGCGGCGAGCAGCACCGCGAGCCCGGGCCGGCCCAGTTGGAGCGCGCGCAGCGTCCCGAGCAGACACGCGAGCCCGAGCGCGTAGGTGTAGGTCCCGGTCAGGAGCGGTCCGGCGGCGAGCACCCCGTAGGCGCGCGCGGGCCAGCGTCCGACGGCGCCCCACTCGTGCAGAAGCAACGAGGCGAAGATCGCCGCGGACACGACGGCAGCCGCGGCGACGAGGAAGACATTGCCGACGATCGCCGCGAGCGGGTAGTAGAGGACGCTGTAGGAGAGGAGCGGGTACTGGCCGGCGTACCAGAGGTTGTCCCAGAGATAGACGCCCTCGCGCACCAGCTCGGTGCGGTAGAGATGCGCGGGCGCGTCGATCGCGGGCGGGGCCGTCGTCACGATCAAGAGCGCCGAGGCCGCGGCCAAGACTGCGGCGGCGAGAGGCTCGCGACCGAGGGCGCTCTCAGCCCTCATAGGCCACCCGCGGTCCGAGGCGGCGCGGCAGCGCGGTGAAGCCGGCGAGCGCGGCAGCCAGCGCCGTGCCGCCCCAGACGACGTGTAGCGGCCAGGTCGGGTTACCGGGCGCCTTCTGCTGGACATAGAGGAGGAAGGCGGTCGCGGCGAGCGTGCTGCCGACGAGCAAGAGCCTCGGCCCTGCGAACGGCAGGAGCGCGAGCGGCAGCAGGACGTACCAAGGGTAGGCGGGGGTCGCGAGCAGGAGCAGAGCGACGAGCAGGAGCGCCGTTCCCTCGGGCTCGTTGCCGCGCCGCCGCCAGACGAGGAGCGCGAGCCCGCCAAGGGTTGCGAGCGCGAGCAGCCGGTAGACGACAGAGGCGCCGCCGCCGTCGATCCCCGTGAGACCGAGGAGATAGAAGCGGGCGCCCGAGTCGAATCCCTCCTCCTCGAGGTACCCGGGGAGATACCCGAGCACGCGTGTTCCGACCTCGATGAACGGCAGATAGGCGATCGCGGCGGCGGCGGCCATCCCGGTCAGGAGCAGAGCCGCACGTCGCCGGCCGCGTGCGAGAAGCGCCGGCAGCGCGGCCAGCGCGTAGAACTTCACGAGGGCCGCGGCGCCCAGCGCGATTCCGGCCGCGAGCGGGCGGCCGCGCACGTTCAGCAGGAGCGATCCGAGGAGGAGCGCCACGGCGGCGACGTCGATGTGCCCGCTCGACCCGACTTCGACGATGGCGAGCGGATGCCAGGCGTAGAGGAGCGCGAGCTCCGGCCGGCGTCCGTACCGCGAGAGCAGGAGCCCGAGCAGGACGATCGCGATCGCATCCACGCCGACGAGCACGATCTTCGTCCAGCGAACGCTGTCCGGATGAGCCTCGTACGAGGCTCGAAAGACAGCCTGCGCCGCTGGGGGATAGATGGTGGGCGCGAACTTCCGATTCACCTGCTCGTAGATCTCGGCGTCTCGCAGATGTGCGAGCAACGGACTCTCCGGTGGATGGCGATACGGGTTGATTCCCGCCGCCTGCACGCGCCCGTCCCAGACGTAGCGGTAGATGTCGTCGGAGAGCGCGGGGGGATGCACGGCGAGCGTGAGGCGCGCGGCCACCGCGACGACGAGCACGAGCACGAACACCCAGCGGCCGGGAAGAGGGCGGCGCAGGACGAGGACGCAAGCGGCCGCGTACACGGCGAGAGCCGCGACGATGGCAGCGACGAGCGCCGCCGGCTGCTCGAAGGGCGCCGGCCGATCGAGCACGAGGCCGAGCCAGACGGAGACGGCGAGAAGAGCGACGCCGAGCGCCGCCAGCAAGGACGGGCCTGCCCGGAAAGTGGTCACGGTGAATGGCATGTGAGACGTGCCGCGAGGCAAGGACGCAGGGAGCGCAGATATGCAGGCATATCTGCGCGACTGAGGACGCCGCATCGTGGTGCGTCGCATATGTCAGGCGCCCTGAGCCACTTTCCGGGCAGGCCCGTGAGGCCCGTAAGGCCCGTGAGCCTTCACGCCTCGATACGCACCTGCACCCGATGGAAGCCGGTCGCGCCATCAGGGACGGTGTCGTCGACGACGGAGCTCTGTAGCTCCCCGGCGCCGTCGGTGGCGCGCACGACGAGCTCGTAGTCGCCGGGCGACGGCCGCCAGGGGCTGCTCCAGAGCGCCCAGGTGAGCGGCGAGCCGTGGTACACGATCTCGGCGTCACGCCACGTGTCTCCGCCGTCCGTCGAGACCTCGACCTTCGAGATGCCGCGATCGCCCGCGAAGGCGGCGCCGCGGATCTCGACCGGGGCGGGCACGGTGCTCCCCTTCACGGGAACGTCGATGCGGGACATCGTGTGAACCCGTTGCGCCTTCCATCCCTGCTTCTCGTAGTAGCCCTCGCGATCGTCGTCGATCAACTCGATCCGGTCGATCCACTTCACGCTCACCTCGCCGTACGCGCCGGGGACGATGAGCCGGGCGGGATACCCGTGCCGGTCCGGAAGCGGCTCGCCGTTCATCTCGAAGGCGAGGAGCGTCGTCGGCTCGAGAACCTTCTCGAGCGTCGTCGAGTGCGTATAGCCGTCCGAGGCGTGGAAGAAGACGCGTCGAGCGCCAGCCTCCGGCTGCGTCTCCCCGATCAGCTCGCGCAGCGGAATCCCCTTCCACACGGCGTTCGACATCAGGCCGCGGCCGACCCCGTTCGAGATGCATTCGAGCGTCGTCTCCTGCTC
>JACCTK010000182.1 GCA_013812465.1 Actinomycetota bacterium | reverse complement strand
GCTCGCGCCCCTGCTCGCGCGCCTCGCGCTCCTCACGGCGCACGCGCGGCGTGCTCAGGATCGAACCGAAGATGCCGCCGCGCAAACGGCAGTGCATTCCGACGAGCACGTTCTCGAGCGCCGTCATGTGCTGGAAGAGCCGGATGTTCTGGAAGGTCCGGCCGATTCCGAGCTCGGTGATCGCGTGCGGCGGCTTGCCGGTGACGTCGGTCCCGTCGAAGACGATCCGCCCGGCCGTCGGCTTGTAGACACCCGTCAGCATGTTGAAGAACGTCGTCTTGCCGGCTCCGTTCGGGCCGATCAGCGAGACGATCGAGCCCTGTGGGATCGAAAAGTCGATGTCGTTCGTCGCCACGAGCCCGCCGAACTCCTTCCGCACGTCCTCGGCGGCCAGCAGGTCAGTCATTTCGGGGCTCGCGGTCGGTGTCGGCGCCCTCGTGCGTGACGTCGTAGAGCGGCGTGTCCGCGACGCCCAGCTCGAGCTCCCGCTTGTGGCGGCGCTCCGGGATCAATCCCTCGGGCCGCAGCAGCATCATCAGCACGATGATGATCCCGTAGATGCCGAACTGGAACTTGGTCGGCTCGAACCAATCCCAGCCGGTCCCGCTCTGCACCTTCGAGCCGATCGTCGCCAGTCCGGCGACGTTCAGGTAGCCGAGGATCATCCCGCCGAGAATGACGCCCCAGATCGACCCCATCCCGCCAAGGATGACCATGCAGAGCAGGAAGATCGAGAAGTTGAAGTAGAAGTCGGCCGGAAAGGCGCCGCTCCTGAAGCTCGCGTAGAAGGCGCCGGCCACGCCGCCGAAGAACGCGCCGATCGCATACGACCACGTCTTCGTCCGCATCAGCGGCACACCCATCGCGGCGGCAGCCGTCTCGTCCTCGCGGATCGCGATCCACGCGCGGCCGAGCCGCGAGTCGCGCAGCCGCCGCGAGCAGAAGACGGTGACGAGCAGCAGCGCCAGCGCCGTCCAGTAGAACCACTGCTCGCGCTCGAACGACTGCTGGTAGCTGAGCGGCAAGCCGAGCGAGTCGCCGACGCTGCCGAAGCCGGGCGAGTCGATCGGGGTGATCCCGAACGTGCCGTGGGTGAGGTCGAAGCCGAAGACGTTGTCGCCGTTCCGCACGACCTGCGGGACGATCTCGCCGAAGCCGAGCGTCACGATCGCCAGGTAGTCGCCGCGGAGGCGCAGCGTCGGCAGGCCGATCAGGATCCCGGCGAGCGCCGTGAAGACGCCCGCGATGATCAGGACGAGCCAGATCGAGAGGTGGATTCCCGGCAGCTCCTTCGAGATCCCGACCGAGCCGAAGTGGAACGTCCACTGCTCGAACTGCTGCGACGCGAACCAGGCAGCGGCGTAGGCCCCCGCGGCGTAGAACGCGACGTAGCCGAGGTCGAGTAGGCCCGCGTAGCCGACGACGATATTGAGTCCGAGCGCCATCGCCGTGACGATGAGCATGATCACCATCGAGCTCAGGCTCGGGATGTAGTCGCCGACGAGCGGCAGGTCGCCGAGCGACTCGACGTACTGCGGGTAGAGGAACGCGAGGAGGAGCAACCCAAGGGCCAGCAGCGCCCCGAGGCCATAGCTCCGCAGTCGCGCCTCCACGCCTGTCATGCGCCCTCGGGCGTGCGCTCGCCGAGCAAGCCCTCGGGCCGGAAGACGAGGATCACGATCAGGATCCCGAACACGATCGAGCGCGTCCAGTCCGAGCCGGGCGTGTACCACGTCAGGCCCTCGTTGAAGGCCTGGATGAAGCCGATCAAGAGCGCGCCGAGGACAGCTCCCGAGAGGTTGCCGATCCCGCCGAGCACCGCCGCTGTGAAGGCGATCAGGCCGAGCTCGAAGCCCGTGTCGTAGCGGATGTTGAACTGGAGCAGATAGACGATGGCAGCGGCGCCCGCCAGCGCCCCGGCGATCGCGAACGTGATGGAGATCGTCCGGTTCACGTTGATCCCCATCATCGCGGACGCCTCGGTGTCCTGCGCGACGGCCCGCATCGCCTTCCCCTGCTTCGTCTCGCGGACGAACCAGGTCAGCAGGACCAGCACCGGGATCGTGATCAGGAGCACGGCCAGCTTGTTCCACGAGTACGTGACGTCGCCGATTCCGATCACCTCCGACCGCGGGACGAACGACGGGATCGAGCGAAAGTTGACGCCGTAGGTCGCGAGCGAGATGTTCTGGATGATGAACGACATCCCGACGGCGGTGATCAGCACCGCGAGCCGAGGCGAGCGCCGCAGCCGCCGGTAGGCCACGAGCTCGATCGTCGCGTTCACGACCGCGAAGATGGCCATGATCACGAGCAGCGTCGCCACCATGCCGCCGACGATCGCGAGCACAGAGGTGTCCCTGTCGAGCCCGAGCACCGAAACGATGGTCGTGAACGAGACGAGCCCCGAGAGCGCGAACACGTCACCGTGGGCGAAGTTGATCAGCTGCAGGATTCCGTAGACGAGCGTGTAGCCGAGCGCCACGAGCCCGTAGATCGCCCCGTAGGTGAGACCGATCAACGCGATGTTGACGAACTCCGTCGGAGTCTTGACGAGGTTGACGACGAGCCAGATCCCCACGAACGCGAGCAGCGCGAAGCCGAGGAGGGCGACGAGACCCGACCTCCGCAGCCGGTCGAGAGTGGTCGTGACCCCTGCTGCCGCCATGAGGGGGAGAACCTAAACGAAACTCGGGGAAGGGCAAGTGCCCTCCCCCGAGTCGGGTCGTTCGAGTGCGATCTCCTAGCCGCGAGCGGCGTCGACGTTCTCCGCCTTCGGAGAGATCGTCTTCACGGTCTCGAGCTTGTCCGTCGCCTTGTAGATCGTGAAGCCGACGACTGCGCCCTCGGCGCCGCTCGGATCACCGTTCTCGTTGATCTCGAAGCTGCCGAGGAAGCCATCGCTGACGTTCGCCTCGAACATCTTCGCGATCACGTCGCCGCGCGAGCCGTCCGACGCCGCGATCGCGTCGAGCATGATCTGCGCCGCCTGAGCGCCGTAGATCGCGTACGGATCGATCGGCTTGCCGCCGAGCCGCGGCCTGAACTCCTCGGCGAACTCGGCGCCTTCGCCCTTGAACTCGTCGATCGGCACACCGGCGACGCTCAGGAACATCCCGGCGGCGGCCTCGGGGGCCTCGTCGATCGTCTGCTGCGTCGTGAACCCGTCCGGGGCGAACAGCTTCACATCGCCGTCGTTCGGGCCGAGCACGCTGACCTTGTCCTTGATCACCTGGGCCCCGTTCTCGTC
>JACCTK010000173.1 GCA_013812465.1 Actinomycetota bacterium | reverse complement strand
GCGCAGCCGGATCACCGCGAGCTGCGCCGCGGTGAAGGCGATGAGGACTCCGAAAGAGTAGATCGCCGCCAGGAACTCTGGATCGCCGCCTGCGAGCACCTCGGTGGCGACGACGAGTCCGATCGCCAGGACCGCCGCGATGACAATCGCCTCGCTCGAGACGAGCGCTCTCCGCTCGAGGCGCGCGAACTCCCGCGGCAACGCGCCGTGTCCTGCGAGCGAGTACGTCAGCCGCGTGATGCCCGACACCGACGTCGTCGCAGCTGCGATCAGGATCAGCGCGCCCGAGATCCCGACCGCGATCCGGAGACCGTCGACCAACAGGCCCGGCAGAGACCCTTCGAAAGCCGCGGTGATTCCGACGAGCGGTGCCTCGAGCCACTCCTCGCCGAGCGCGGTCTCCCCACCGGATACCGGGAAGGCGGACAGCCCGATGCCGGCGATCAACACGGTGACGACGACGACGAGCCCGATCGCAGAGAAGAGCGAGCGTGGCAGCGTCCGCCCCGGTTCGCGCGCCTCCTCGGCGAGGTTGGCCACGGTCTCGAGACCGGTGTACGCGAGCATCGCGAGCGGGAGTGCGAAGGCCAGATCCCCCCAGTCCTGTCCGGCGGCGAAGCCGAGGCCCTCGGAGAGCGTCTCGGGTGAGAGCAGAAAGCCGATTCCGAGCACGACGAGGAGCCCCTGGACGACGAGATCGAGCAGCGCTACGGCGAGCGAGCCGGCGTGCAGTCGCGTGCGCCGGGTGAGTCGGACGGCCGCGATGGCCGCGATGACCCCGCAGCCGACGATCGCGTCCCAGGGCTCGTCGCGCAGCTCGGAAACGGAGATCGCCTCTCCGAGGTAGTGCGGGACGAAGAGCGCGGAGAGCGCCATGACGATGAGGAAGTCGAGGAAGAGCGCCCAGCCGGTCAGGAATCCCGCCAGGTCGTTCGACGCTCGCCGGACGAAGGTGGCCGCGCCCCCCGCCTCGGGGATCGCGGCCGTGCCCTCCGCGTACGAGAGTGAGACGACGAAGAAGAGAGCGCCCGTGAGCAGGAGCACAAGCGGCGTCAGTCCCAGCGCGACCGCAGCGACGATGCCGAGCGCGATATACAGCGAGGAGGCGATCTCGCCGTACGCCACGGCGAAGAGCGACGGCGCGTCGAGCACGCGTTCGAAGCCGCGGACCTTACGCGCCACGTCGTTTCCTCTCTAGGCTCAGCCGACCGACGCCGAGGGCGACGAACAGGCCTCCGAGGAGGAAGCCCACGACTCCGCCGCCTTGGGCCGCGGTCGCCACGAGCAGCGCGATCCCGATCCCGACGAACGCGACCGAGAATGCGAGCACGGACCAGGAGTACAGCCTCACGCGGTCTCCGAGGCGGCGACGAGCACCCGGCAGGGCGCGTGCTTCAGGACGTAGTCGACGGTCTTCCCGAATACCGCGCTCTGGCTGGCGGTCAGCGCGCGTCGCGGCGAGCCGAGGATGATGATCTCGGAGCCGCGCGCGTCGGCCTCTCTCACGATGGCGGGCCCCGGCGAATGCGCCCGCTCGAGGCGCGTCAACACGCGCACGCCGTACGAGTCGCCCACCGCGGCCGCCTGGTCGAGCTCGAGGTTCGCGGCCCGCTCGAGCTCCGGAAGCTCGTCCGTCAGCGGTCGGTCGAGTGGAACCTCGAGCACATTCAGCGCCACGATGCGCGAGCGGCCCTCGGCGGCGAGGCGGCACGCGAGATCCATCGCGGCGTCCGACGGCTTGCCGGCGACGACGGGGACGAGCAGCCTCCGGTACTCGAGCGCGAGCGCGGCGCCGAACGCCGGTGGCGCCTTCACCGTCTCACCGAGGGAGGCGTGGACGAATCGTCGCCGGTAGACGACGTAGCCCACGAGCCCGAATGCCAACCAGCCGAGACCCGCCCAGCGCGTGGTGGGGTTCTGCAGGACGAGGACGAAGAACGAGACTCCGGTTGCGATCCCGCCCACGATCGCGAAGAGCGGCCAGTCGACTCCCCGCACGCGAAGATTCGGCCGTGCCCGGTAGGGGAGCGCCTCGTCCGGGCGCAGCAGCATGCGCATCCGCACGATGGAGACGTGAGCAACGGTGAAGGACAAGGTGGCGCCCAGGGAATAGAGCGTGCCGACGAAGTTCACGTCGCCCGGCAGGATCACGAGGATCGGGAGGATCCCGGCGAAGACGACAAGCGAGAGCCACGGCGTCTTCAAGCGGGGATGAAGACGCCGGAAGATTTCCGGCATCTGGCGGTAGCTCGCCATCGAGTAAGTGATCCGCGATGCGCCGATCACTCCCGCGTTCGTGGCGATGAAGAGGATCGTCGCGGCGAGCACACCGACGTAGATCTCCATCCCGTCGAGCAAGGGACCCTCGTCGATGCCGAGGTTCTGGACGACACCCAGGATCGGGTCGTTCGCGTACCCGCCTTCTTCGGGGGGAAGCGCGAGGCGGGTCGTCAACTCCCCGTCGATCCTCTCGACCGGAAGCGCGGAGAGGGCGACGAAGGGCAGCGTGAAGTAGATGGCGAAGACGGCGACGGCGACGGCCTTGTACGCGTTCGGGACCGTGCGAACTGGATCACGGGCCTCCTCGGCGAGGTTGGAGACGGTTTCGACGCCGGTGTAAGCGAGCATCGCGACGGGGATCGCGACCGCCAGGTTCTGCCACGTCGGGGCCACGCCCCAGTGGACGTTGCTCGTCAGGACGTCAGCGTTGAAGACGAGCGC
>JACCTK010000160.1 GCA_013812465.1 Actinomycetota bacterium | reverse complement strand
CCCTCGAGCCCCTCGACGTAGACATCCATGAAGTACACGAGCAGCGGTTTTCGCGACATGAGCGATGCGAGGCATGCACCAAGCAGGAAGTGCTGCTTCGGATAGACGGCGAGCAGCGCACGCGTTTCCGGCGTCCGGAGCTCGCGCGCGGCGGCGATTGCCACGCGGAGCGCGACCAGTACGTTCCCGAGTGATCGCACGCGCACGCGCACCACTCGGCGACCGATTCGCACCGCTGCATCGTCGAGCGGCCACCACGAAGGCGCGTCGTAACGCCTCGCCTCTGCACCGGTGCCGAGGGAAGGGTCGCGGTGGAGCGGGTACCTCATCGGGTCGCCGCTGAAGACCGTCATCCCCGTCCGGTCGAACTGCCCGAGCAGCGCCCGGATGACGAACGTCGGCCCTGCCGAGATCGGCGGGTAGTAATACGAGAGGACGAGGATGCGCCCTCCGTCGACGAGCCGCTTCTGCGACGTCACCCCAACGGAGAGACGCGCGCGCGCCCGGCGCCCATGGCGACGTCCACGAACTCGGCCTCGCCCAAGAGCTGCTTGAGCTCCTCGCCGACCACGACTGCGTCCGCTGACGAGTACTCGCCCGTCAGCGGCCCCGGCGTGTCGTTCGGGTGGAGCTCCGGCAGCAGCGGCCGGATGACGTAGTGCCCGTCCCGCTCGATCGTGCGGTACGCCTCTTCCTCCGAGACGAGGATCTCGTGGATCTTCTCGCCGGGGCGAATGCCGGTGTGCACGACGTCGATCTCGCGGTCGCCGATCAGCGTCGCCGCCACGTGCTCGACGCGCGCGGACGCGATCTGCGGGACCACGACATCACCGCGGTCGGCCTTTTCGATCGCCTCGAAGATCGTGTCCACCGCGCGGTCGAGGCTGAGCAGGAACCGCGTCATCTCCGGGAGTGTGATCGTGACGGGCCCGCCGTGCGCGATCTGGTCGAGGAAGAGAGGGATCACGGACCCGCGCGACGACAAGACGTTGCCGTAACGCACGGCCGCCATCCGGGAGTGGTCCTGGTGGAGATTGCCTTCGACGACGACCCGCTCCTGGATCGCCTTCGTCATCCCCATCACGTTGATCGGCTTGCAAGCCTTGTCGGTCGAGATCGCGATGACCGTGTGCGTCCGCGGAGTCGCGCGCGCGGCGCGAACGATGTTCTCGGCGCCCAGCACGTTCGTCGCCACCGCCTGCCCAGGGAAGTACTCGCATGTCGGAACCTGCTTCATCGCCGCGGCGTGGATCACGACGTCGCTTTCGGAGACGGCGCGACGCACGGTCTCGTAGTCGCGGATGTCACCGATCCAGAATTGGATCAGCTCCTCGAAGTTCGAGTAGTAGATCTCGTCGGTAGCAGCGTGGAGGTGCCTCCACGCCGTCTTCATCGCGTACTGCTTCGCCTCGTCCCGCGAGAACGCGATCACCCTCCTGGGGTAACCGCGCTCGCCGCGCAGGACGCGGCGGATGAATGCCTGCCCCAGCGAACCCGTGCCGCCGGTGACGAGTACGACGGCGTCGTCAAGCGGGTGCTTCATGAGGGCTCCTGTCGGTCGTGAGGTAGGCGTCGAGCATCTCGTCCCACGAAGGGATCTCGATGCCGGTCGCGGCACGGAACCGGGATGAGTCGAGCGCGCGGTTGATGACGGGGTCGTCCACAGGACTGATCTCCGCGTCGACACGTAGGCGCTTGTCGAGCATCTTCAGCAGTTCGTATTTCGAAATCGGCTCCGCTGATACGTGATAGAGGCCGGCAAGGTCGGGGAACCGTAGCGACACCTCGAGCAGCACGTCAGCGAGCGCGCGCGTGGTGAGACCGGAGAAGATCGCGCGCGTGAACCCCTGAACCGACATTCCGCTCTGGGAAGCAAACCAGCCCAGCAGGCCCGTCGCACGCGTCAGCTCCCATCCGATGATCGACGTTCTGACCGTCAATGCTGGGGCGCCGACCTCCCCGAGCAGCTTCGTCCTGCCGTAGAGGTCTCGCGCATCCGGCAGGTCGTCCTCCGTGTAAGCGCGCTCGAGTGGGAGGTTTCCCGAGAAAACGCAATCGGTGCTGACGTGGATCAGCCGTGCGCGCATGTCGGCGACGGCGGACTGGACGTGGTGAGGGAAGAGCGCGTTCACCGTGATTGCCGGAATCGGCTGGGAGCCCTCCTCGAGCTGCTTTACGATCCCGATGCAGTTGACAACGACCCGCGGCGCCACCCGTTCGAGCAGGGAGCGCAGCGGCTGCACGTCGAACGCATCGAGGCGGTGCAGCGCTGCCGGAAGGCCATGGGCCTGTGCCGCGGCCGGATTGCGGACCGTGGCATGTACGTCGTATACCGCCGCGAACCGCTGGACGAGCTCGTGGCCGAGCATTCCCGTGGCTCCCAGGACGAGCGCGCGCTCACGGCCGCCGTTCCCGATCGGCTCCATCGCGCGAAGCCTAGTCGTAGCAATGGGACCGTGTGGCCAGGAGGCTACGGCGCTACGGTGTAGCGACGGTGACTGTCCGAAACGGCCGAGGCGGTATCGGACCGCCGGAGGAACGACGCCTGCGCGTGGCGGTCTTGTGGCTTGGCCGCATCAGCCGGGACACGGCCGGCCGCACCTATCTCACCGAGCTGCTTGGCCCGCTCGGCCGGCAGCCGGGGCTCGATATCGACGTCCACGTGGGCGACCCCGAGTTCGAGGTCCCGGCGAGCTGTCGGGCCGTGCGACATCACGTCCCATACACGCTCGGCCCGCTCGGCCGGATCCTGGCTGAGCCTATTGTCGCGGCCCAGCTAACGCTTGCGCGGTACGACGTCCTGCTCGCCCCGCTCAACTTCCTTCCGCCGCTGTGGCGCGGCCCTTCTGTGCTGGTGGAGCACAACGTGCTCGCCTTCGGCGATAGCGTGCGCGAGCACCTGTCGTGGCTTCGCGCGCTTTACCGGCCGCGTGCACTCGCCCGCAGCCTCCGCCGCGCGACCGAGACGATCGCGATCAGCCGGTACCTCCGCGACCTGCTGCTCGCGCAGTTCCCGGACCTCGACTCGGCACACGTGCGCGTGGTGCCGTACGGCGTCTCGACCGCGCTCGTAGCCTCGGCCCAGGAGGCGCCGGCGCGGACCGGTCCTCCGACGGTGCTGGTCGTCTCCGCATTGTGGCCGTACAAGCGCGTCGATCAGGCGCTTCGCGCGTTCGCGGTGGCGATCGACGGAAAGGATGCCGCGCTGCTAATCGCGGGGCCAGCGCCCGAGTCTCGGCGGATCCCGCTGGAGGTGCTCGCGTCCGACCTCGGAATTCGCGAACGCGTGCGCTTCCTCGGCAATGTTCCCCACCGCCGGCTCGGCGCGCTCTACGCCAGCGCCGACGTCCTGCTCTACCCATCCGACATCGAGAGCTTCGGGCTCCCGCTGGTCGAGGCGATGATGGTGGGCGTTC
This sequence comes from Actinomycetota bacterium, assembly GCA_013812465.1. Next base: position 207 of record JACCTK010000160.1, on the reverse strand, counting down.
CCGTGATCGCGAAGCGGATTCCCGGGCTGCTCGAAATCGGCGGCGACGGGCCGCTCTGGGTTGATGCCGACGCGACCGACGACGACGTGGCCGCCGCGCTGACTCAGATCCTCGACGACCCAGAGCTCCGCGCCGAACGTGTCGCGGCGGGCCGAGAGCGGGTGGGGTCGTTCACGTGGGAGCGCGTCGCGCAGGAAACGGCCCAGG
>JACCTK010000096.1 GCA_013812465.1 Actinomycetota bacterium | reverse complement strand
TTCCATCGCGCTCGAGGTCACCTGCACGCGATCGATCTCCGCGTGCCGTCGGCGCAGTGTTTCGAAGCAGGCGTCGAACTCGGGCATACCCGGCGTGCCCGGACGGCCGTGGAAGTAGGCGAAGCCGAGCCGGTTCTTCCGTCGGTCGAAGTCGTGCAGGAGCAGCGTGAACTGGCTCAGATGGAAGATCGACTGCCGCTCGATACCCTTCACCCAGCGCGTCGGCCCCGTTTTCACACCGAGCGCGTGCGCCGTCCGCTCGAGCTGGCGCGCCTCGTACTCCAGCACCCAGCCTTCGACGTCGTGGGCGAGGAAGAGCCGCGAGTGAGGTGGCCAGCCACGTGTCCGGAGACCGACGGCCGCGCGGCGAAGCGGGCGGCCGACGGGGGCCACGAGTCGGCGCGTCACACTGGTGGATCGGCCGGATACGCTCGCTGACACGTAAGGGCGGGCCAAACCTCGTCCCTACGAGGCCTCTCCAGACAGTTCATTAGATGTCGGCGAGGGTCTCGACGGGCTCGAGCCGCGCGCGAAGTCGCTCGACGTCCGCATCGACGAGGAGCTGGACGAGGCCATCGAAATCGATGCGTGGAGACCAGCCGAGCTTCGCGCGCGCCTTCGACGCGTCGCCCACGATGTCGTGGAGCTCCGCCTTGCCGCGGATCAGGGTGTCGTCCACCCGCACGTGATCCTCCCAGTCGAGCCCCACATGGGCGAACGCGGCCGCGGCCAACTCTCGCACGCTATGCGTCTCTCCGCTCGCGATCACGAAGTCGTCGGCCTCGTCCTCTTGGAGCACGAGCCACATAGCGCGCACGTAGTCCCCCGCGTAGCCCCAGTCGCGGCGCGCGTCCAAGTTCCCGAGCAGCACCTCGCTTTTGAGCCCGAGGCTGATTGCGGCTGCCGCGTGCGAGACCTTTCTCGTGACGAAGTCGAGCGGCCGCCGCGGCGATTCGTGGTTGTAGAGGATCCCCGACGACGCGAAGAGACCGTAACGGCGGCGATAGCTGCGCGTGATGAAGTGGCCGTACGCCTTGGCGACTCCGTACGGGGTCACCGGCGCGAGCGGCGTCTCCTCCGTCTGCGGCACCTCGCGCGACTCGCCGAAGATCTCGCTCGAGGACGCCTGGTAGAAGCGGACACCGTCGTCGACCCGCCGGATCGCCTCGAGCAGCGCCGTGACGCCGACTGCGGCGAACTCGGCGGTGAGAACCGGCTGCTTCCAGGACATCGGGACGAAGGACGGGGACGCGAGGTTGTACACCTCGTGCGGCTGCGAGGCCGTGAGCACGTCCACGAGCGAGAGCTCGCTCAAGACGTCCGCCTGCTGCAGGTCGATCCGCCCGCGGATCGCCTCTAAGTTCTCAAACCGCGTCGACGTGGGCTGACGGACCACACCGATCACCTCGTAGCCCTCGGAGAGCAGGAGCTCGGCGAGCAGCGAGCCGTCCTGCCCGGCGATGCCGATGATCAACGCGCGCTTCGCGGACACGGTCTCGGACCTTAGCGAGGCGACCGGACTCGACGAGTACCATCGCCGCGCGTGCCCTTGCCGCCCGCCGACGGCCACCGTCGACCAGCGATCGCCGTCGCCGCTACGGTCCTGATCGCCACTCTCGTGCTGTCGGCGCTCGCCCTCGCGGTTCCCGCTCCGCGCATCCTCTCCGACGAGCTCCGCTACCTGCTCGCCGCGGCCTCGCTCGCTGAGGGAGACGGCCTCCGCCTGCGGGGCGACGAGTACGGCTACAGCCCGATCTATCCGGTCCTGCTCGCGCCCATCCTGGCGCTCGCTCCCGACCGCGAGACGGCCTACCCGCTGCTCGAGGTCGCGAACGCGCTGCTCTTCGCGCTCACCGCGATCCCTGTCTACCTTCTCGCCCGGAGGCTGCTTCCGCCTTGGTGGAGCATCGGCGTCGCGGCCCTCTCGATCTCGATCCCGTCATCGGTGTACGTGTCGCTCGTCCTCACCGAGAACGCGGCATATCCGGCCTCGGCGCTGGCCATTCTCGCACTGGTGCTCGCCCTCGAGAGACCCAGCCCGTCGCGCCAACTCGCGGCGCTCACGGCTATCGGGGTCGCATTCCTCGTGCGCGCCCAATTCGGCTCGCTTCTTCCGACCTTTCTCGCCGCGCTCGTTCTCCAGGCCCTCATCCTGCCCCGCGCCGAAGGGCGACGTTGGACGCTGCTCTGGCCGACAGTGAGCGCGCTGGCGCTCGGCGGTTGTGTTGGTTTGGCGGTCGCGCTCGCGACGGGCAGGTCGCCGATCGAGTGGGTCGCCGCGTACGACGACCTCTGGAGCTCCTATCACCCGCTCGCGGTCGGCAAGTGGCTCGTCTATCACCTGACCGCCCTCGAGCTTCTGGTCGCCATCGTTCCGTTCGCGGTCGCGCCCATTGTGCTCTGGCGGCTGCTCGCAGCGGCGCGGCGTGGAGCGGTGCGCGAAGCGGCGTTCGCATGCGCTTTCATCACGCTCAGCAGCACGCTGTTACTCGTCGCGGCGGCGTTTTCGAGCACCGATGCCGGGCTTGACCGCCTCCATGACCGGTATCTCTTCTACGTTGCGCCGCTTTGGCTCATCGCCTTCGCCGTCTGGCTCCACGATGGGCTTCCGCGACCGTTTCTCGCCGCAGCTCTCGGAGTCGGCCTCACTCTTGTCCTCCCCGCGATCACTCCGTATGCGCGGCTGACGAGCGACGACGGAGGCGAGACCGACGCCGCGGTCGCGCATCTCGCGCAAGCCATTCGGGACGCCGCGATCACAGCCTCTTCTGAAGAGCTGTCCGGAAAGAGAGTGCTGTTGGCGGTGGTCGTGGCGCTCGTGGCCGCGGTCGCATTGCTGCCGAGAAGGTTCGCGCCGGCGTTCCTCGCCCCCGTCGCAGCGCTGCTCCTTCTGTCGTCCGCCCTCGCGTGGCGGAGCGCCCACGGCGCGGCAGGAGACATGGACCGCATCCTTGGTGACCGGAGCTGGGTCGACAACGTCGTCGAGAACGACGGCTCGGTGGTCTCCCTCTACGTCCCCACCACGTGCCCAGGGCTGGACAGGACGGAGGAGGCGCTGCTTCTGACCGAGTTCTTCAATCGATCGGTTCGCCGCGGCTATCACGCGATCGCGCCTGACGGAAGCTTGCTGCCCTCGCCGCCGGTGAGGGTGGCGCCGGACGGCACGCTGATCACCGAGTCCGATGAGGCAGTGAGCGTCGAGTACCTGCTCACGGCTCCGGGGCTAGAGCTCGACGGGCAGCCGGTGACGACCGCGACGACGGTCTCCCTCACGCTCTGGAAGGTCGGCGGAGAGGTGAGATTCCGAGAAGCCGGTCGAGCCGAGGACCTGCCTCGGCTGGCGTGCGCAAGCGGACGGTCTTAACAGTGCCTGGCACTGTAAGCGTAAAAAGGCAGCGCCGATCGTTCCACAGGGGCCGGCAAGAGGCGTCTCGGAGCGGGGGTAGCATCGCGTCAATGCCGTCGTGGCGAAGACATGGGCCAGTGCTGGCCCTGGCCGCGACCATCCTCCTCGCGTTCGGCCTCTACACCGTGCTCGCGTCGCTTGTCGACGTTCCCCGCGTGCATCCGGACGAGGTCCGCTATGCGATCGCGGGCTCGTCGCTCGCCGAGGGAGAAGGGCTTTCGCTGCGCGGCGGGGACTACGGCTTCGGGCCACTGTACGCGCTTGTTCTCGCGGGGATCCTGCTCCTCTCCTCCGGCCTCGCCGCCGCGTACGATCTCTTCAAGGCTGCGAATGCGCTCTTCTTCGCCCTGACGGCGATCCCCGTCTACCTTCTTGCCAGAAGGCTCGTTTCCGAGTGGTGGGCCGTTCTGGCAGCCGGCCTGGCCGTGGCGATCCCATCGTCGATCTCGGTGGCCACCGTCATGACGGAGAGCCTCGCCTTCTTCACGGCCGCGTGGGCGCTCTACGCGATCATGCTCGCGCTCGAGCGCCCGACCGCAGGTCGCCAGCTCGCCCTGCTCGCCGCGGTCGCGGCTGCATTCCTCACCCGACCGCAGTTCGGCGCGCTATACGTCACCTGGCTCCTCGGACTTGCGCTCGTCTGGTGGATTCGTCCGGCGAGCCGGCCGCGTGCCCGCGCGGATCTCGTGCGGCTGTGGCCGAGCGCCGTGCCGCTCGCGCTCGCGCTAGGAGTCCTTGCGAGCCGCCTCGTCTCCGGCAGCTCCCCGAGGGAGTCTTTCGGCGCGTACTGGGAGCTCTGGCGCGGCTACGACCCACTGCAGGTGGCGAAGTGGCTTGTGTACCACCTGGCCGACTTCGAGGTCTACCTCGCGGTCGTACCGCTCGCGGTCGCTCCCATCGTGCTCGCTGCCCTGATCCGCCGCGGCCGGGCGGGATCGGAGGCGTCCGCGGCGTTCTCCGCGCTCTTCCTCGCCGCGAACACGATCGGCCTTCTCGTGGTCGCAGCCTTCAACAGCACCCCGTACGCCTACGACCGGCTCCACGATCGTTACGCGTTCTACCTCGTCCCGCTCTGGCTGATCGTTCTCGTCGCCTGGTTGGCGGACGGACTGCCGCGCCCGCTCGTCGCGACTGCGAGTGGCGTCGTTCTCGCGCTGGCGCTTCCTGCGATCCTCCCGTTCGGCCAGCTCGCGAACGAGGCGGGGATCGACACGGTTCCGGGAGCGCTCTGGGTGTGGGTCGAGAGTCAGACCGCAGGGCCGGGAGCGATCTCGGGGCGCCTGGTGCTTGCCGTATTCGTCGCGGGTCTTCTTTTGGCAGGGCTCCTCCTCCCACGCAGCTGGCGCGCGGCTATCCCCGCGACCGTGCTCGTGGTGTTCGCAGCCACCGCGGTCTTCGCCTGGGAGCGAATGATCGACGCGCCCGAGAACGCCGTCCTCGAAGGCGGCTTCGAGCCCGCTTGGATCGACGATCGCCTCCCGGACGATGCCCGGGTGACGAAGCTCTACCTCGAAAGCGAGGCGTGCCCCGCCTCCAGTCTTACCCGGCACGCGCTGTTCGCGACCGAGCTCTTCAACGTCACCGTCGACCGCGCCGCGTACATCGGCGACTCGATCCCGGACGGGATCCCGCTCGATCGCCTGGAGGTCGAGAGCGGGCGGCTGGTCTACGAGGACGGCGCCCCGTTCGCCGCAGATTTCGTCTACACGCAGCCGGGGATCGAGCTCATGGGAGCCAAGCTCGCCACCGGCACGGCGGCAGGCCTCGTGCTCTGGCAGACGGACGGCGAGGTCCGCATGGTCGACGCCGAGACGACAGTGGACGTCCGCACGGCGGACTGCGCGTAGACGTAGAGGTCTCCGACCGATCCCATCACGGTCTCGTTGCGGCAAAGGCCGCCATGCGCTCGATCGGCAGGTAGATGAGGTCGGGTGCAGGCAGGCCTGGGTGGGACTTCGTCGTCAGTGCGACGTGGGCGTAGCGGTTGAAGACCTCGTTCAGAACCTCTTCGCTGACCTCCGGAAAATACGGGCGAAAAACCTCGGGACTCGGAGCCACGATGACATGGGTCACCGACCGATAGCCGACGCCGTTCAGCACCGCCCCGGTTACCCCGCTGACCGCGATCGCGCCGTCTGGACGGGTGGCCGCCAGAGCGTCGAGCTCCCTCGTGAACTCGGTGTCGGGCTTGCGGAACATGACCTCCGTGCTTTGCAGGGGATTGAAGAGACCCCAGCCGATCACGGTCGGAAGCAGCGCCACGAGAAAGACCGCGCCTTGCCACATAGGCGCCGCCTGTCTTCTGGCAGCGACCACGAGGAGAGTGAGCGCTGCCAGCGGGATCAGGACGACCAACTCGTCGCGGAAGACCAGCTCGTCCGTGGGCTGCAGGTCGTACGACGCCGCCAGCCAAGCGACTACGACGATCGAGGCAAACGCGGCCAGCCGAAGTGGAGTGACCCGAATGGGGAGGCGGTCGACCGCGTAGCCGGAGGCGATGAGCAGCAGCGCGCCGGTGGCGAAGAGTGTCCGCCGCTCGTTTCCGAGGCCGAGACCGAGCAGGTAGCTGAGCGGCGAAACGGGGAGGACCTGCCAGGCGGTGATCAGCGCCCAGGCGGCGACGAGCACCACCAGCGCGCGCAGGTCTCGCGTCA
>JACCTK010000077.1 GCA_013812465.1 Actinomycetota bacterium | reverse complement strand
TGGACATCGAAGCCCGCATCGTCCGCCTACAGCTCGCGGAAACCTTCGTCATCGCGCGCGACGCGACCGATCATGCGGACGTCGTGCACGTCTCGATTCGGCACGAAGGAGCCACCGGGTACGGCGAGGCGGCGCCCGTCGACCGCTACGGCGAGTCGGTCGAGTCGGCCTCGCGCTTCGTCGAAGCGCACGCCGAGGTCATCGGTGACGATCCCTTCGCGCTCGAGGAGATCGGCGAGCGGCTGGCGACCATTCCGGGCGAACAGGCCGCCAAGGCTGCGATCGACGCCGCGCTGCACGATCTGCAGGGGAAGCTGCTCGGCGTCGCCGCCCATCGGCTGCTCGGGCTTCCCCGCCGAGGCCGGCCGACCTCGTGGACGGTCTGGCTCGGCGACCCGGACGACATGGCGCGACGGGCGGAAAGGGCGGCCACCACGTTCCGGCGGTTGAAGCTCAAGCTCGGAGGTGGCGACGGCCTCGATGTCGAGCGCGTGCGCGCCGTGCGCGGGGTCACCGACCTCCCGCTCCAGGTCGACGTGAACGAGTGGTGGTCGCTCGAGGAGGCGCTCGACTCGCTCCCGCAGCTTGCCGAGCTCGGTGTCGAGTACTGCGAGCAGCCGCTCGAGGCAGGCGACGAGGGAGGCGCCGAGCTACGGGAGCGCTCGCCGATCCCGATCTACGTGGACGAGGACTGCCACGTGCTTGCAGACGTCGAGGGCTGCGCCCGGATCGCGCACGGCATCAACATCAAGCTCGCGAAGTCCGGCGGGATCCGCGAGGGGCTGCGCATGGCGCACGCGGCGCGAGCGCTCCGGCTCGGCGTGATGCTCGGCTGCATGCTCGAGTCCGGCCTCGGGATCGCCGCCGGCTGCTGCGTCGCGCCTCTCTGCGACCACGTCGATCTCGACGGGAATCTTCTCCTGCGCGACGACCCGTGGCCCGGTGTCGAGCTCGTGGACGGCGTCCAGGTCCCGTCGACTGCACCCGGCCTGGGCGTCCGCCACCCGGCTCCCGGGGAGGGCTCGCTCGCCTGAGTCTCCGCCCGGCTCGGCGAGGCAAGTTCCCAGCGGTTGAACCTTCCGCGTCCCCGCTCCGAACTCCCAAGTGTCAAACGTTTGTCGGTCTTGCAACTAACCGGTTGCCAAGGCTCGGGTGCGGGTAACCGGAGCTCATGGACGAAGAAGAGCGCGCGGACGTCAGGACGATGACCCGCGCGTCGCAACGAGACGGCGAAAGCGAGATGAAAGAGGAGACTGTTCTGATCGAGCGAGTCGCAACGGGAGACCTCGATGAGCCGATGGGCGCGCTCTACGACCTTACTCGTCACGGTTGTACGGGCTCGGAATCCGTCTCCTCGGCGATCGTGGGCTTGCGGAGGAGCTCGTCCAGGAGACCTTCCTCCGGCTCTGGCGCTCGGCGCCTCGCTTCGATCGCGAGCTCGGATCGGGGACGACCTTCATCTACACCATCGCCCGGCGGGTGGCGATCGATCTCCGGCGCAGGCGCTCGTCGCGTCCGCATGCCGCGCTGGTCGACGTCGATCGCCTCGGATCCGAGCACACAACGCCGTCGCACGAGGGCGAAGTCGAGCTCGCGATCGGCGTGCGCGAGGCCCTGGACACGCTCTCGAGCGACCAGCGGGCCGTGCTCGTCCTCCACTACGACCACGACCTGACTCAGAACCAGATCGCACAGCAGCTGGGGATACCACTCGGCACCGTGAAGACGAGGACGTACCACGGCTTGCGGGCACTGCGCCGTGTGCTCGAGGAGGGGAGTGTGCATGCCTGAGCGCGCGCTTCACGAAGATCTCGGCGCCTACGTCCTCGGCATGCTCGACCCGGTTGAGCTCGAGACCTTCCGAGCGCACCTCGCCGGGTGCCCGGCGTGTCAGAGCGAGCTCGAAGAGCTGGAAGAGACGGCTCGACTCCTGACGAACGCGCCCAAGGCGGTCGAGCCGCCCCCGGATCTGCGTGTGCGGACGCTCGCCGCGCTGCAGCGTGCCCAGGCCGAAGGCGAGGGCGACCACGAGCGCGTCGGGACGCAGCCGCGGAAGTCCTGGCGATCCTGGCGGGGCCGGGGACTCGGAGGCGCTGTCGCAGTTGCCGCCGCGACCGCCGCGCTCCTCCTCGGGATCCAGCTCGGGGGTGACGATGGGCCTGCCGGAGAGCTCGAGCTTCGTGCGACGCTCGCCTCCGCTGCCGGCGACGTGACGGCGGTGGCCGATGTCGTCAAGCTCGGGATCGGCCGGGAGATCGACTTCCGGACCGACCAGCTTCCGATCCTGCCGAAAGGCGAGTTCTACGAGCTCTGGTTCGCCGCTCCAGAGGACAGCGCGTCTGCTCCGAGGCGGATCTCCGCGGGCACGTTCCATCCCGACGAGAACGGCCGCACCGAAGTCACGCTGACGGCGGCGGTCGACCCGGCGCTGTACCCGATACTGATCGTCTCGGCCGAGCCGGGTGACGGCGATCCCGCCGCGAGCGGAAACGATGTTCTCCGCTCGACGCCCGCAGGCTAGCTCCACGCGATTGAACCTTTTCGCTTCCGAGCTACGAAACCCCAGCTGACAGGGGAGGCACGGCCATGGCCGGCGACCTCTCGACACAGATTCAAGGGGGTAACCAGATGAGGGCATGGGTAATGCTGGCCGGAGTGCTGGCGATGGCTGCCGCGCTCTTGGTTGCGGCGCCGCTCGGCAGCGCGCAACGCGGCGACGACGGTTGCGGCGACGCGCGTCGCGGCGGCGATCGCGGCGGTTCCGACGATCGCCGTGGTGACCGTGTCGCGCAGCTCGACGTGATCGGCCTTACCGCCGATGCGCGCTTGATCTGCTTCGAGACGGACGAGCCGGAGGACGCCCGCACGATCGGCGCTCTCACCGGCCTGATGGGCGACACGAGGCTCGTCGGCATCGACTACCGGCCCAACGGCGGCGCTCTCTACGGAGTCGGCAACGCCGGCAGTGTGTACACGATCAACGACGACACAGCTGCCGCGACCAAGGTGGGACAGCTGAGCGTGGCCCTCGCCGGCGCATCGTTCGGCGTGGACGTCAACCCAGCCGCGGACGCGCTGCGCATCATCAGCGACACGGGGCAGAACCTGCGCTTCAGCTTCGCCGCCGGGACCACCACAGTGGACGGCACGCTGACCTATCCGCCGGCGACGACGCCCGCCACCGGCGTCACCGGAGCGGGCTACACGAACAACGACAGTGACCCGAATACGGCGACGACCCTCTACGACGTCGATTCGACGTTGGATCAGGTTGCGATCCAGTCGCCCGCCAACTCGGGCCAGCTCGCCGCCACCGGCAAGCTGGGGGTCGATACCAACTCGATCATCGGGTTCGACATCTACAGCACGATTCGCAACGGGACGACCGTCGACCTCGACGCCTTCGCGTCGCTGACCGTCGGTGGCCAGTCCGGCTTCTACGCGATCACGCTGTTCACCGGTCGCGCCAAGTCGCTCGGGAGCTTCTCTTCGAGGAATCAGGTGACCGGGATCGCGATTCCGCTGAATCAGCTCTAATCTCAGCGGACGTTTGAGTCTCCCAAGGGGTCGGTAATGCCGGCCCCTCGCTTCGGTCCGGCCTCCGCGAGCGAACCGTTACGCTCGCCTCGTGAGGCGCGAGCGCCGGCTCCTGATCCTCGGCGAGGGCTTCTCGCACGACGCCCACTACGGCAAGACGATGCGTGGGATCATCCGCTACGGGCCGGACCCCGTGGTGGCGATCCTCGATTCCGCGCGGGCGGGGGAGACGCACGACGGGATCCCGATCGTCGGCACGGTCGAAGATGCGCTGCCGTTCGAGCCCACGGTCGCAGTCGTCGGAGTCGCCACGCAGGGCGGGCGCTTTCCTCCGGCCTGGCGTGAGCTTCTGAAGAGCGCGATTACCAACGGCCTCGATGTCGAGAGCGGGCTGCACGAGTTCATCTCCGAGGACGCGGAGCTGATCGCGCTCGCCCGCGAGCACCGGGTGACGCTCCGAGATCTGCGGCGACCGCCAGAGGGTTTGAGCGTGCCGACGGGCGCCAATCTCCAGGTGGACGCGAAGATCGTTCTCACGGTCGGCTCGGACTGCGCCATCGGGAAGAAGACGGTCGCCGTCGAGCTCGACCTCGAGGCCAGGCGTCGCGGGCTCGAGTCGGTGTTCGTCCCCACGGGCCAGACCGGTATCGCGATCGCAGGCTGGGGGATCGCCGTCGACGCCGTTGTCGCCGACTTCCTCGCAGGCGCGGCGGAGCAGCTCGTCGTCGAAGGAGCGGAGCGCGGGGGAAAGCTCCTCTTCGTCGAGGGCCAGGGCTCGCTCGTGCATCCTCTGTACTCCGGCGTGACGCTCGGGCTGATGCATGGCGCCGCTCCGCACGCATTCGTCCTCTGTCATCGCGCGGGCTCGACCGAGATCGAGGGCTGTCCGGGCCATCCCATTCCACCCTTGCGGGAGCTCGTGGCGCTGCACAAGCGAATCGCGCTTCCGCGGCGTCCTGCGGAGATCGTTTGCGTGGCTCTGAACACCGCAGACCTCGGGAGCGAAGACGAGGCACGGGTGGCGATCGCGGCGGCGGCCGCGGAAACCGGCCTCCCGGCAGACGATCCGGTGCGGTTCGGCGCGGCCTCTCTCCTTGACGCGATTGTGGCTCGACTCTAGGTAGGCTTCGACAGCCCGGGCCGTGGGGAGCCCGAGGACAACACTCGAATGCGACTCCTCGCTGCGGCAACGGCTCTCACTGTGGCGCTCCTGGCCGGAGCGTCCGCTGCGCCTGCCGCGGATGTGGGCGCGAACGACGACTCGGCGAAGTTCGCCGCGGACGGCGGCCTGACGATGTACCGGCAAATGGCTGCCGTCGGCCTCCGGCAGACCGTGATCGGCGTCCGCTTCAAGCCGAGCGAGGCGCTGGTGATCCAGGACAAACAGCTCCTGGATCGCGCGATTCCGAACGCGCTCGACGCAGGGCTTCGTGTCGTGCTCGCCGTGTACCCCTACCCGCCCAGAGAGATCGAGGCCGGCCTCGCGACACCGTCGCTCTTCGCCTCGTACGTCTCGGCTGTCGCGCAGGCGTATCCCGAGGTGAGGCAGTTCGTCATCGGGAACGAGCCGAACCAGCCCGCCTTCTGGAGGCCGCAGTTCACGCGAGCGGGGGCGAACACCTCCGGCCCCGCGTTTGGCCGCTACCTCGCGGCGGCCTACGACGCGCTGAAGGGGATCGATCCGGCGCTTGAAGTGGTCGGAGTCGGGCTCTCTCCGCGGGGGAACGACAAGCCGAAGGCGAAGAGCAATATCTCGACCTCGCCCGTGCGGTTTCTTCGAGCTCTTGGCGCCTGGTACCGGGCGAGCGGGAGGACGCGACCGCTGATGGACTCGTTCAGCTTCCACCCCTACCCGAACCGCGCGACCGATCCTCTCGATCGCGGCTACGGCTGGCCGAACGCGGGCTTCGTGAACCTCGATCGCATGAAACTAGCGCTGTGGGATGCGTTCAACGGCACCGCTCAGCCGACGACGATCAACGGGCTCCGGCTGCACCTCGACGAGGTCGGCTGGCAGGTCGACACCTCGCGCCGGGTGGGATACCAAGGCAAGGAGAACGTGCCCGTGACCGACGAGATCACGCAGGCGGCGATCTACGGCGACCTGATCCGCCGCTCGGCCTGCGAGCCGGACGTCGACGAGGTGAGCTTCTTCGGCTTCCGGGACGACGGGCTGCGCACCGGGTTCCAGGCCGCGCTCCAACGCGCCGACGGCACGCCGCGCCCGGCAGTGGACGCCGTCCGGGCGGCGATCGCCGACACGGCGACGGGCTGCGTTGGCGCGCCTCGACCTTGGATTCCGACCGACGATGTCGTGGGAGCGGTCGCGGAGCTTCGAGTCGATCGTCTCGGCAGAGTCACCGCCCTGCTCGCCGCCGGCGAGGAGGCGCGCGCGACCGCGTGTGCCTCCGACCTCGCCGTGCGCGGGATCGGAGGCGCCGCGTTCCGCCGGTTTCGCGCGTCTGGTCCGAGCTGCCGAGCGATGACCGTTGGGCCTGCCCGCCTCAGTCTGACGCTCCCGATCTCGGCCGGTGAGGACTTTCGGGCGAAGGTCAGCATCAAGCTGGCCGCGGTGTCGAATCCCAGACGCGTAACGCTCGCCGAGCACAAGATTCCTCTCACCCGCTAGCTTCTTGACAAACGAACGTATGTTCGTCATACTACGAACACATGTTCGTCAGGACGATCGTCGTTCTCTTTGTCGCGGTGCTTCTCTGGGCCGTGTTTGCTCGTGACACCGGCGCAGGCCCGCCGCCGCGTTATCACACCGTCCGGGCGGGAGACACGCTGTGGTCGATCGCGGATGCGAAGTTTGCCGGTGACCCGCGCGAGGGCGTGTGGGAGCTCCAGCGCAGGAATGGCCTGCAGGGAGCGACCATCGTTCCCGGCCAGCGGCTCGCGCTTCCGTAGTCACTCCTGCTATGAACGGGCGGCCAACCATCCCGCTCGAGAAGGAGACGCTTGGCCAGCGAACGTATCCTCGAGCTGCTCCGGCGGCCGGTCGACCAGGACGAGCACACCGAGATCCGGGAGCTCTGGAAGACGCACTCGATCGCGGAGGACAACCGCGACCTGCCGGGACTGATCTC
>JACCTK010000049.1 GCA_013812465.1 Actinomycetota bacterium | reverse complement strand
TGTCTATGTGCGGCTGTGTTTCCATCTGGGTCATCCGTGGGGATTCCTCACCACTGCCTGCGGTAGCGGTTCCGGAGAAAGATCGCGACCGTGTTCATCCCGAGGACGATCACGAGCAGGACGATCGCTCCCGCCGCGGCGAGCGTCTGGAACTCGGGGTCCGGCTGCTTCGTCCAGTTGTAGATCTGCACCGGCAGGGCGGTGTACGCGCCGAAGAGCTCAGGATCGAACGCGACGTACGTGATCGCCCCGACCATGATCAGTGGCGCGGTCTCCCCGACGGCGCGCGAGAGAGCGAGTATCGACCCGGTGGCGATACCCGGGATCGCCGCCGGAAGAACCTGGCGCCAGACAACCTGCCACCTCGTGGCTCCCAGCGCGAACGCACCCTGACGGATCGAGTCCGGCACGGCGCGGATCGCCTCGCGCGACGCGACGACCACGGTCGGCAGCACGACGAGCGCGAGGATGAGCGCGCCTGCGAACACCACTCGGCCGACGCCGATCCCGCGAACGATGAACGCCAGCCCGAGGATGCCGTAGACGATCGACGGAACAGCGGCCAGGTTCTGGATGTTCACCTCGATCAGGCGATTCCACCAGCGCGTGCGATTCGCATACTCCTCCAGATAGATCGCGGTCAGCATCCCCACCGGAACCGAGAGCAGGAGAACCAGGAGCCCGAGGTAGAGGGTGGCGAGGATCGCGGGCCTACCGCCCGCCTCCTCGGGCAGCGTCGAGGGTGGGTCGCTGAACAGCTTCCAGTCGACGGCTGACCACCCGCTGACGATCGTGTCGACGAGCAGAACCCCGAGTGTCCCGAACGCGACGAGCATCGCAAAGAGCATCGCGGACATGAAGAGCCGGTTCTTCCAGGCGCGGCTCGCCCGAGGCGTCTCCGGCGCAAGCTGGGCAACGGTCATTCGTACACCTCGCGGAACTTGCGAACCAGCCTGATCGCGATCAGGTTCATGGCCAGGGTCATCACGAAGAGCGTCAGCCCGACCGCGAAGATCGTCTTGTACTCGATGGAGCCCGTCGGGACGTCCCCGTTTCCGGTCGCCCCGATGAACGCGGTCATCGTCTCGATGGTCTCCCTTGGATCGAACGTGATCTGCGCGAGCTGACCCGCTGCGATCAGCACGATGATCGTCTCCCCGACCGCGCGCGAGAACCCGAGCACGAACGCCGCGATGATCCCGGAGATCGCCGCCGGGACGACGATACGGGTCGACACCTGGAGCTTGTCCGCCCCGAGCGCGTAGCCGCCGTCTCGGAGCTCCCGTGGCACGGCGGACATCGCGTCTTCGGAGACGGAGGCGATCGTGGGAATCAGCATCACCCCGAGCACGAGGCTCGCGGCAAGCGCGTTGAAGATCTCGACCTGGATTCCGAGGTCCCGGAGGAGCGGCGTAACGAAGGTGAGCGCGAAGTACCCGAGAACGACGGTCGGGATAGCTGCCAGGATCTCGAGGACCGGCTTCAAGACCGCGGTCACGCGCAGCTTCGCATACTCGCTGAGGTAGATCGCGACGCCGACACCGAGCGGGAAACCGACGAGCGCCGACAGAAACGAGATGAGAAAGGTCCCCACCACGAGAGGAAGCACGCCGAAGTGCGCATCCAGGAAGAGCGGCGCCCACGTCGTTCCGGTCAGGAACTCGAAGACGCTCACCTCGCGGAAGAAGTCGATCGCCGGCAGAAGTAGCGAGAGGACGATGCCGACCGTGGTCAGGACCGAGATCGCGGCCGCGGCGAACAGGAATCCATGGACGAGCTGCTCCCCCCAGCGGATCCGCTTCCGCGGAAGGGTTGCAGTGACGGCCTGGCCGAGGGTGGCTCCCGCCGACGACATCTACTGGATCGCGTCCACGAGCCTCTGGAGCTGCTCGTCGATCTGCTCCTGGCCCAGCGGCACGAACCGCGCCTCCTCGGCGATCCTCTGCTCGTTCTCGAGCATGAAGCGCACGAAGTCACGGAGGGTCTCCTTTTCGTCGAGCGCGCTCTGCTTCACGTAGATGAAGAGCGGCCTGGAGAGTGGGGTGTACGAGTCGTCCTGGGCGGTGGCGGCACTCGGCGCGACGCATCCCTGCCCGGCGTCGACGTCGAGCGCCTTCAGCGTGTCCTCGTTCTCCTCGAAGTACGAGAAGCCGAAGTAGCCGAGAGCTCCCCGGTCCCCGGCGACGCCCTGCACCGTGACGTTGTCGTCCTCGGTCGCCGAGTAGTCGGAGCGACTCGCGCCGCCTTCGCCGTTGATGGCCTCGGTGAAGTAGTCGAACGTTCCCGAGTCGGTCCCAGCGCCGTAGAGCTTGAGCGGCAGGTCGGGAAAGGACGGGTCGACTTGGTTCCAGTTCGAGACCTTCGAGCCCGGCTCCCAGATCGCGTTCAGCTGCTCGACCGTCAGACAGTCCGTCCAGTCGTTCCCGGTGTTCACGACGTTCGTGAGCGCGTCCGTTGCAACCTTGAGCTCGACGTACTCGACTCCGCCGTCTGCGCAGAGGGCCTGCTCGTCCTCGTCGATCGCGCGAGATGCGTTGGAGATGTCCGTCTCTCCTGCACAGAAGCGCTCGAAACCGCCGCCCGTACCGGAGATGCCGACGGTGATCTGGACGTCCTCGTTCTCGGCCCGGAAGTCCTCGGCCGCTTTGGTGGTGAAGGGGCCCACGGTGCTCGAGCCGTCAGCGGTGATCGTGCTTCCCCCGCCCCCGTCGCCACCACCGCAGCCGGCCGAGACGAGGATGAGCGCCGTCGCCGCGGCGAGCGTTGTCAGTGTTCGCATGTTCATGCCGCAAGTGTCCCGAGCCGATTGCGGCCGCCGGGCCGCCGCCTGGTGAACATGCGGTAAAACTCTGGTGAAGCTCTACGAAGGCGTCGGAAAGACGCAGCGGATCTCGAGCCCGCGGCCGCGACCTCCGCTCGCTTCGACCGTCCCGCCCGCCTGCGTCACGATGTGCTTCACGATGGCGAGGCCGAGACCGGTGCCTCGCGACGCTCGCGCGCGGTCGGCTCGGTAGAAACGCTCGAACAGGCGGGGGAGCGCCGACACGTCGACTCCGATCCCGTTATCGCTCGCGGAGACCACGATCGAGTCGTCCTCTGCTCGCGCGGCTGAGAGCGCGAAGGTCGTGCCGGGGCCTGCGTAGCGGATTGCGTTCTCGGCGAGGTTGCAAGCGACGACACGCAGCATGCGCGGCCGGATCGCGAGCTCGACCTTTGGGTCACAATCGAGTCGAAGCGCGACTCCTGCACGCGCCGCTCGCTCCGCGAGCTCGTCGAGCGCCTCCTCCAGGACAGAGCGGACCAGGGTCGCGCCGAGCGACACGACCCGCGCGCCCGACTCGAGCTCGCTCAAGAAGAGCACCTCGTCGATCAACTCGGTGATCTGCTCGACCTCATGGGTCGCCTGCTCGACGAGCTCGGTCACGTCCTCGCCGGGCAGCGTCGCCGTCTCGAGCAACGTCAGCAACCGGGCGAGCGGGGTTCGCAGCTCGTGTGAGACCGCGGCGGTGAACCCTGACCGCAGCTCCTCGTATGCAGCGAGGTCTCCCTCTCGCGAGAAATACACGAGTCGCTCACGGCGCCCGTCCGCGTCGTACGGAACGACAAGGGGAATCACGCCGAATCCGCCCGCCAGGAGCGTGGGCGGCAGCCGATCGCCCTCCCGGATGCCATCGACGCTCTGCCGCGCGCGCCGGCTCGCCAGCAGGATCGTGTCGTCGTCGTCGAGAACGACGACCGCCTCGCGGCTCTCCTCGACCAGCGCCCGCGTGCGTATCGCGTCGGCGTCCATGCGCCGTGGAGGTTCTAACAGAACCTTTGCGCAACGCTTTCGTCCACCTCACCTCGCCCAAACTCACATGTAGGTCAATCCATCCGTCCTCTACGAAGGAGAGATGAGATGGGACGCAAGGCATTTGCACTCACGAC
>JACCTK010000048.1 GCA_013812465.1 Actinomycetota bacterium | reverse complement strand
GGCAGGTAGCTGCGCGTGCCCCAGTAGTCCGCCGAGAACGTCCACTTGAGGTACTGCGGCCCGTAGAGCTCACCGCCGGGAACGTTCTTGACGTTGACCCGCACGCCTCCCGCTCTCGCGTTCTCGGCGAAGATCGTGGCGCCCTCGACCATGCCCGTATCGGCGGGCGACGTGATCAGGTCGATCGTGAGGTTCTCCTTATTTGCCGCCTTGAGCAGCGACCTCGCCTGCTCGGGGTCGTACTTGCGCTGCGGGAAGTCGTCGCCCGCGTAGGCGGGGTCGAAGGGCGAGTAGATGTCGTTTGCGATCCGGCCCGCCCCGGAGAGCCCCTGGGCGACCATCTGCGGGCGGTTGGCGAGCAGCCTGAACGCGCGCCGCACCCGGACATCCGTGAAGGGCTCCTGGTCGACCGCCATGCAGAGCGGAGTCCAGGCGCCCGTCTGCGAGATGAAGATCTTCAGGTTGTTCCGCCGCCTGACGACCGGCACCTGCGCGAACGGGACGTCCGTCATCGCGTCGATCTGCCCACCCAGGAGCGCGTTTACCTTTGCCGAGTCGTCGGGGAAGTTGGTGATCACGACCTGGTCGAAGTAGGGCTGCCCGTTCCGCCAGTAGTTCTCGTTCTTCACGTGGACGCTCTGGCGGCCGGGAGTGAACGACTGGAGCTTGAACGGCCCCGTGCCGATCGCGTGCAGCGGCCCTCCTCGGAAGCTCTTGGGCGCGTAGCCGACCGGCACGATGCCCTGGAAGTACTGGGCAAACGCCTCGATCAGCGTGACGTCCGCGCGCTTCAGGAAGAGACGGACCGTCCGGTTGTCGAGCTTCCTCATCCGCTTGGGGTCGACGCTCTGAAACGCCCCGTTGCCGAAGAGACCGAGCTTCTTGGTGGCAGTGCGGCGGATCGAGTAGATGACGTCGTCGATGGTGAGCGTCTTGCCGTTGTGGAACTCGATTCCGGGCCTGATGCGGATCAAGATCTGGTTCGCCTTCTCGGCGCGAAGCTCGCTGGCCAGCTCGAGCTGGATCCTGAACTTCTCGTCGATGTATGCGAGCCGGTCCCACCCGGTCATCAGGCGTGCGATGTCCGACTTGGCGACGATGTGCTGCCCGTCGATGAAGTCGGACGCTCCGGCGCCGGACACCGCGAGCCGGAATGTGCCGCCGCGCCTGATCTGCGTTCGGGCGAGCGCCGCCTCGGTGAGCGGGCCGAGAGAGCCGCCGGCGGCGACGACGATCCCGAGCGCGGCCGCCCGGCGGAGAAGATCTGGACGGGTCATACCGCGCTCAACCTCACGGCTCAGCGCTTCGTCGGCCGACGTCATGCGCGTCCTCCTCTTGCCGTAGTCACGACCTCTGCGAGGCCGCTGTCGCCACCATTCAACTCCAGCGGGGCACGAAAAACAAGAAATTGCCCAGGCTTCGGCATCCGCGCGGTCGCCGCGGCAGAAGCTCGTAGAGTTGTCGCCCGTGACCGACTGGAGCGCTCTCGTCGTCCCGGAGCTCGCGAGGATCGAGCCGTTCGCTCTCGGCGACACCCTCGCGGACGTGCGAGCGCGCCACGGTCTGGACGAGGTCGTGAAGCTGAATTGGAACGAGAACCTGTTCGGCCCCATGCCCGGAGTCGTGGAAGCGGCGCAGAGCGAGCTCGAGAACCTCTCGCTGTATCCGGAGCAGGTGAACACGGCCTTCTGCGAGGAGGTCGCCGAGTACGTCGGCACGATCCCGGGCCGCATCGTCCCGGGCCACGGCACGCTCGCACTAATCGGCTCGCTGGCGACCGCCTTCCTTCGCCCGGGCGACAGCGTCGTCGCGCCTACCTTGACCTACGGGCTCTATGCGCAGCTGTCGGCGCTCCGTGGCGCGAGCATCGAGCGAGTTGCGCCGCGCGAGCTCGCCCTCGATCTTGACGCCATGGCGCGCGTCGCGCGTGACAAGAGCGCGAAGATCGTCTGGATCTGCGATCCCAACAACCCCACGGGGGCGACGATCGCCCCGGACGAGTGGGAGAGATTTCTGGACGCCCTTCCCGAAGGGTGTGTGGCCATTGCGGACGAGGCGTATATCGACTTCGTTCCCCCCGAGCAGCGCCTGCGGCGCGAGCTCGACGTCGCTCACGGACGGCCCGTCGTCGTGCTGCGAACCTTCTCCAAGTTCTTCGGGATAGCCGGGCTCCGGCTCGGCTACGCCGTTGTTGACGACAGTCTTGCGTCGTACCTGAATATGGTGGACGAGCCCTTCAACGTGAACTGCACGGGGCTGGCCGCCGGCCGGGCTTGCCTGCGCGCCGGCGAGGCGGCGGACCGGCGCCGGGTCGAGGTGGCGGAAGCACGCGACACGCTCGCGCGGGGACTTCGAGAGGCGGGCGCCGAGCCGATGCCTTCGGCGGCCAACTTCGTGCTCGGCCGCGTCGACGTCGACGACACGAAGCTGGCGGAGGGACTCGCGGCGCGCGGCCTCCTCATCCGGCCGGGTACGGACTTCGGCATGCCGGGCTACGTGCGGATCACCGTCGGCCCGGATCCGCTGATGGAGCGCGTGAGCTCGGAGCTTCGCGCTGCGTGCGACTCGTTGCGGCGCTAGAGCGTTGGCGCGCGTCCTCTGCGACCCGTCGGTTCCGCTCGCGTTGGTCCGAGATGTCCTGACGACCGCGGAGGTCGTCGTGGAGACTTCCGTCCCGCCGTGGTCGGGAGAGGATGTCGTCGCGCTGGTGTCGTTCGCGCCC
>JACCTK010000036.1 GCA_013812465.1 Actinomycetota bacterium | reverse complement strand
GCGTCACCTGCGGTCGACTCGATCGTCCCTCCGTGCGCCTCGACCGCGGAAGTCACCTCTTCGAACGGCGGCCCACTCGGTCCCTGCGCCGCCCATGCCTCGGCGGGTGGAGCGGGTGGCGTCTGCGACGGAGCGCCCTGCGGAACCGGTGGGTCTTGCTCGCTCATGCTTGCCTCCTCAGAGAATCGAGAATCGCTGCAGCTCCCACACCCAGCTCGCTGCCAGCGCGAAGTAAACAACACTCACCGGAACGACCAGTCGCCTGGCCGGCCCGAGCAGAATCGCGACGGCCAGAATCAGCAGGATGACTCCGCCCGGGTTCGCAGCGAGCGCGCCTACGAGATCGAGCTCGACGGACGACGTCACGCTGGTCGTCATCCCGCAGAGAGGGCAGGGCACGCCGGTCAGGGCGCGCAACGGGCACGGCAACCCCGGCTCTCCGGGAAGCGCTGCCCGAACCGCGGCGCCGCCGAGCAGAACCGCCGAGGCAGTGCGCACATCCGCGTCGTCGAGCCGGATCCGGTATCCGGCGACGGCATTCACGCGCGGGCAGCTTTCACGCGCGCGAGTTGGGCGAGGAAGCTCTCGTCCGAGAGCGCCAGGTCCTCGGGGATACCTCCAACGCGGGGGCGAAGCTGCGTCGCCATCGCGCGCGCGAGCTCTTGGCGCGCGCCCCGCTCGAGCGCCCCGCGCCGGTCGAGGAAGGAGCGAACCGTCGCGAGCTCCTCGACCGTGACCGCGCTCACATCCCACGACGCGAGCGCTTGTGGGAGCGGCTCCGGCGTCCGGGAGGGTGTGCCGAGAACCTCAATTGTCGCTCGCGGCGCGCGGGCGACGACAGTGCCTGCCGCAAGATCTCCGAGCCGTTGGTTCCGAGAGGTCACGAGAATCGACGCGATGCCGACAAGGTAGGCGGAGGGGAGGAAGTCGACGATCCGGAGGAGATTCCTGATCACGCTCGAGACGAAGCCGATCGGCTGCCCGGTGGCGAGGACGACGCGGAGGCCCGTCCAGCGCTTGCCCGGAGTGCGGCCGCCGGCCAGCACCTCGAAGGCGACGTCGTACACCAGGAGGATCATGAACGTCGAGAGCGCGAGCAAGCCGGCCGCCAACCCGCCGCCGACCCCGAAGACCGAGAAGACGACGAACGCCGAGATAAGCAGCGTGACTTGGATCGTCAGGTCGATCGCGGCCGCGGAGAACCGCGACCCGACGCCCGCCAGCGGGACGGTCACGGTCAGGCCTTCCGGCGTCTCGATCGTCATGCGATCCTCGTAGCGCATTCCCATGACTCTCGATCATTTTCTCCACGATCGCGCCAGCGCGTGGCGTGAGCTCGAAACTCTGGTCGGACGCGGGGGACGCCGACCCCACACACTCGGCGCCGAGGGCGTACTGCGACTGGGGGAGCTCTACCGCGGCGCGGCGGCCGACCTCGCCCTGGCGCGACGGCGGTGGCCTGGCGACCCTGTCGTCGCCCGACTCGATGAGCTCGTCAGCCGGGCACGCCATCTCGTGTATGCGGCGCCGTCTCGACGGTTCTCTCCGCTGCTTTTCCTCGCAAGCGGCTACTGGCGGCTCGTCGCCGAGCGTCCCGTGTTGCTCGCGGTCTCCGCTGTGTTGCTGTTCGCGCCGGCCGCCCTCGGCGCGGGTTGGGCGCTCGACGACCCGGGCGCGGCAGGAGGCCTTGTCCCGCTCGAGTATCGCCAGGTGACCGAGCCGCGCACCGCGGGCACTGATCTCGGGTTCTCACCCGACGAGCAAGCCGGGTTCGCCACCGCGATCTTCACCAACAACATCCGCGTGTCGTTCGTCGCGTTCGCGGGCGGGATCACAGCCGGCGTCCTGACGGCGGCCGTGCTCCTCTTCAACGGAGTGCTACTCGGGACGGTGGCCGGCCTCGCCTGGGGCGCCGGAAACGGAAAGTTCTTCGTGGAGCTGGTGGCCGCGCACGGAGTCCTCGAACTCTCGTGCATCGTCGTCGCGGGCTCGGCTGGCCTGAGGCTCGGCTGGGCGATCGTCGATCCAGGACGTCTGCCCCGGTTCACCGCGCTGCGGCGCGAGGCGAGGCGTGCAGTCCTGATCGCGCTCGGGACGGCGCCGTGGTTGGTGCTCGCCGGTCTCGTGGAGGGATTCCTGACGCCTACGGGACTGGGGCTTGCGCAGGCGCTCGCGATCGGTGCGACGCTCGGAGCGGTGTATTGGGCGCTCGTGATCTGGCGCGGGCTCTCGGGTAAGGCTCCCAAGCTCGAAAGCTGCCTGCTTCACACCCCGGAACCCACGTTTACGCGCACCCCATAAAGGGGTCTGCTTCGCGCGATCGGAAATCCGCGCTAGCGGATTCCGATCTTGCGCCATTACAACCGACCTCGAGCTTTCGCCCTGAGATAGGCCTGTACGCAAGCGGCGCCCAGGCGCTCAGGCGGCGCCACGACGACGGTCGCGCCCGCTCCGCGGAGCGCCCCGGCGGCTCGCTCGCGCGCGTCGAGCAC
>JACCTK010000180.1 GCA_013812465.1 Actinomycetota bacterium | reverse complement strand
GCTACAAGAAGCAGACCGGCGGGAGAGGCCAGTTCGGCGACTGCCACATCGTCGTCACCCCGTTCGAAGAGGGGGAGTACGAGTTCGTCGACAAGATCGTCGGCGGCGTCATCCCGCAGAGCTACCGGCCGGCGGTCAACAAGGGAATTCAGGAGGCGATGCACCACGGGGAGCTCGCCGGCGCGCCGGTGCAAGGGGTGCGCGTTCAGCTCGTCGACGGCTCGTACCACACCGTCGACTCCTCCGAGATGGCGTTCAAGATCGCCGGCTCGATGGCCTGGAAGGACGCGTACATGAACGCCGATCCGGTGTTGCTCGAGCCGATCATGGAGCTCGAGGCGTCGGTTCCGGACGACGTGGTCGGCGCCGTCAACGGTGACCTGAACTCGCGGAGGGGTCGCCTGCAGGGCATGGAGCCGCTCGGCGGCATGACGACGATCCGCGCCGAGGTTCCGATGGCCGAGCTCTTGACCTACGCGCAGTCGCTCACCTCGATGACCGGCGGCCGCGGCGACTACTCGATGCACTTTCTCCGCTACGAGGAGGTGCCCGCGCACGTCGCTCAGAAGGTGATCGAGGAGACGAAGCGCGAGCGCGAAGCAGCTACGGCGCACTGATTCCTTGCACCAGCCTCCCCGTGCGCAAGACCGGAAACCGCTAGCGCGGATTCCGGTCGCGCGACAAGCAAGACCCCTTTATGTGGAGCCTGGGACCGGAACCCTCGGGGTGTGAAGTTGCTCGTCGGCCGAACCCTGATCGTGGTATTGCGCTGGTCCGTAAATCACTATCGGCCACCTCAGTCGTCGTGGGAACCGGCGGCGGAAGGCCGCGGTGTCGAGCGTGGCGCCAGACCTCTCGGCCTGTCCAATCTGTGGAATGCGCTGGCACGATGCTAGGGTCCGCGCCATGCAAGTGACGAAGTCGACTGTCATCCGCGCCTGCGCCGTCTGCGAGCGGACGCTCCTGCAGGGCGAGTACACGGTCAGGTTCTCTCCGGACGGCGTCGAGTTCGTCGACGTCTGCCCGCTCTGCCAGGAAGCCGCGCTCGACTACGGGTGGGTTCGCGAAGGCGGACCGATGTCGCGCGCGATCGCGCCGCACGCGCGCCGCAAGCGGCCGCGCTGGGCGCAACTTCTCGGCGTTCAGCCCAGGGAGGCCCAACCGGTCGTCTCGGAGCCGTTGCTGCGCCGGCTCTCCGACTCGGAGGCCGCGCTGGTCGAGGCGGCGGACCTCTTCAACGCCAGCCTCTTTCGGCGAACGGTCGAGGGCGTCGCACGGGCGCTCGGCGATCCGCTGGTCTCGATCGTGCCGCTCTCCGGGGTCAACAGCGAGCTGGTCCTCACCTTCGCCTGGGAGATCACCTGGTACCAGTACCGCGTGCTGCCGGAGGCCGGCCAGCCGATCCGCCTGGCCGATCGAGGCGCAGACGTCACCGAGATCGAGACGGCATTCATCGTGTGGAACGCCCGCCTCGACGAGAGCGGGCGCGTCGTACCGAACGTCGCGGGGTAGGCGAGGGCGAGGCAAAGCCTCGCCCCTACGCCCAGCCTATGACAGTCTCGTAGAGCGAGGCTTGCCTCGCCCCTAGGTCAATAGAATCGGCCAATGGCTACGACACTCAAGCAGTCACAGAACTTCATCGGCGGCGAGTGGGTAGACGCCACCTCCGGCGAGACCTTCGAGTCGACGAGCCCGGCCGACGGCGAGCTCATGGGCACATTCCCGAAGTCCGGCGCGGACGATGTCGACCGCGCGGTCGCCGCGGCGAAGGAGGCGTACGAGGACTGGCGGCTCGTCCCGGCGCCGAAGCGCGGCGAGATTCTCTACCGCTTCGCGCAGGTCTTGGCCGAGCGCAAGGACGAGGTGACCGACCTCATGACCCACGAGATGGGGAAGGTCGCAGCTGAGGCGGGCGGAGACGTTCAGGAAGCGATCGACATGAGCTACTACATGGGTGGCGAAGGCCGGCGCCTGTTCGGCCAGACGACGCCCTCCGAGCTCCGCGACAAGTTCAACATGTCGGTGCGCATGCCGATCGGAGTCGTCGGAGCGATCACGCCTTGGAACTTCCCCATCGCGATCCCGTCGTGGAAGATTGCGCCCGCGCTCGTCGCCGGGAACACCGTCGTCTTCAAGCCGGCGACCGACACACCGGCGCTCGGGCAGCGATTCGTCGAGCTGTTGGACGAGGCGGGTGTCCCCAAGGGCGTCGTGAACATCGTCCACGGTGGCGGCGGCGCGGTCGGCCACCGGCTCGTGCGGCACCCGGACGTGCCGGTGATCACGCTAACGGGCTCGCGCGATACGGGAGTCACGGTCATGCGAAACGGCGCGGAGAACCTCAAGCGGATCCACCTCGAGCTCGGTGGCAAGAACGCGATCATCGTCCTCGACGACGCCGATCTCGACCTGGCGGTGGACGGGATCGTCTGGTCGGCGTTCGGGACCTCGGGCCAGCGCTGCACGGCCGCGAGCCGCGTCATCGTTCACGAGAAGGTGGTCGGCGAGCTCTCGAGCCGGCTGGTGGCGGTGGTGGAGAAGCTCACGCTCGGGCCAGGGTGGGAGGACGACACGGACGTGGGGCCGGTCATCAATCAGAGCGCGTTGGACAAGATCCACTCGTACACCGAGATCGGCGTCAGTGAGGGCGCCAAGCTCCTGACCGGCGGCGAGATCGCTGCCGAAGGAGATCTCGGCAAGGGCTTCTACTACCGGCCGACAATCTTCGGCGACGTCGAGCCCGCGATGCGCGTGGCGCAGGAGGAGATCTTCGGCCCGACGACCGCGCTCATCCCGGTCAAGGACGCCGACGAGGCGATTCGCGTCTCGAACGGTGTCCGCTTTGGGCTCTCCTCCTCGATCTTCACGCAGGATGTCAACCGCGCCTTCCGCGCGATGCGCGACCTCGAGGCCGGGATCACCTACATCAACGCGGGCACGATCGGCGCCGAGGTGCATCTTCCGTTCGGCGGCACGAAGGACACCGGCAACGGCCACCGCGAGGCGGGTCAGGCGGCGCTCGACGTCTACACTGAGTGGAAGTCGGTCTACGTCGACTACTCGGGGACGCTGCAGCGGGCGCAGAT
>JACCTK010000420.1 GCA_013812465.1 Actinomycetota bacterium | reverse complement strand
TCGAGGGAGCATTCTTGCGAGCCTCCTCGAAGAGCTTGCGGATACGGGCGGCGCCGAGGCCGGCGAACATCTCGACGAACGACGAGGCGCTCTGAGAGTAGAAGTTCGCACCGGACGCGCTCGCGACAGCCTTGGCAAGGAGCGTCTTGCCCGTTCCGGGTGGGCCGTGGAGCAGGATCCCGCGGGGCACGCGTGCGCCGAGCCGTTCGAAGCGCTTGCGGTCACGCAGGAACTCGACGACCTCCTGCAGCTCGTGCTTGGCCTCGTCGAGACCGGCCACGTCGCTCCATGACACCTCGACCTGCGACCCCTTGACCACGGGCGCCGGCTTAGCGCGCGGCATGAAGCGAATCGTCCATATGAGAAGGACGATGACGACCCCGAAGAAGATGATCGGAAGCCAAGTCAGGAGCGTGGTCTCGAAGTCCACCTCACCACGTATCGGCAGGGCGTTCCACGGTCCCAAGCGTCGCAGAGGAGCGTGTCCCGAGCCGCCGCACGTCGACTAGATCAGGCGGCCGCCGCGAGCCAAGCGGAGAGTCACCGCGTCGCCTGGCCGATCGAGGACCTGTCGCGGATCGCCGGAGATACGGAGCCGAGGTTCCCGTAATCGATCGAAGAGTGGGGTGAAAGTCACCAGGAAACGGTGACAGTCACCCAGGAGCCTCGGCGGTGACCGTCACTCGAGCTGCTCTTGCAGCACGAGCACGCGGGCGGCCGACTCTCGCACTCGGGCACGGAAGGATGGATCGCGCTTCGCCTCGGCGAGCAGCGCTCGATAGACGTGGATGTAGGAGCCGCGACCCGTCGTCAGGACGATGTCCACCCCGGCTTGCACGTTTCGCACCGCCGCCCGCGCGGGCGAGGTGACTGCCAGGACGGCAGCGGCCTCGGTCGAGTCGGTGATGACGACCCCGCGGAAGCCGAGCTCGCTGCGCAAGAGTCCGCTGACGACTGCCTTCGATTGCGACGCGATGCGGGCAGGGTCGATTGCCGGATAGACGGCGTGACCGACCATCACCAGCGGCACACGCGCCTTGATGGCGCGACGGAACGGCAGCAGATCCTGACGGCGCAGCTCGGCGGCGCTCCGCGTGATGGTCACGCGCCCGTCGTCGGTGTTGACTTTCGCGCCGCCGAGGCCCGGGAAGTGTTTGACGGCCGACGCCACGCCGCCGTCGCGCCAGCCCCGAACGGCTTCGGCCACGGAGTCGCCCGCGACGCCGGAGCTCGTCGAGAACGCCCTTCCCGAGAGCGCCGCCCGGGGGACGCTCGGCACATCGGCGACCGGCGCCAGCGACACGTTTATCCCGGTAGCTCGGAGACTGCGGGCGGCGGCTCTCGCGTCGAGCCGCTCCACGCCCGCCGCAGCCTGCTCTGGCGCTGAGCGCTCGGGTCCCAGCCAGCGCAGGATGCGAATCTCGCCGCCCTCCTGGTCGACGCAGATCAGCGGTGTGCTCTGCGCGTCTCGGCGGAGCTGAGAAGCGAGGGCTCTTGTCTGCTCCGGGTTGATCGCGTTGTCGCGAAAGAGGATCGCGCCCGCCGCTCTGCCCTCGCGCAGGATGTCACGCACGTACTCGGGTGCCGACGTGCCAGCGAAGCGCAAGACGACCAGCCGTCCCACCTGACTCGAGAGCGACAGCTCGTCGACCGCCGCCGGTTGCGCAACGGAGGAAGAGTCCAGAAGCGCGATCCGAGGCGTCGCCTGACTGCCACGTGCGCTCCCGGCGAGAACGACGCCCCCGACGAGGAGAGCGAGCGCCAACCGCGCGCGGGACACCGTCTACTGCTCGAGAGCGAGACAGGCGTCGCGCGCAGCGTCTGCGACCTCGACCTGGGCGTCCGAAGGCTCGGAGGTCGAAAAGCGCCGCTGGAGCTCGAACCCGGGCCGCGCCAGAGCGCGCGCGATCCGGTTCTCGGGGTTCCGCGCCATCCAGGCGAAGACCTCCACGGAGGCGCCGATCGCCGCTGTCGTTCCCACCAGTCGTGCGAGACCGCGCGCCGCGGCCGGCGCTCTTGCGGCGGCCACATTCGCGGCCAGAGACGAGACGAGCATCGGGCCGATCAGCTGCGAGCCGCAACGTGGATGCTCTTTGGGCGCCCGCTCACCGTCGTTCTCGTACGTCCCGATCGAGACGTGCTCGGCTCCGTGGTACTCGGCGAGACCCGAGCCGCGAAGCGCGAGGGCGGCCGGCAACAGGCTCACCGCTCCGGCCGCGAGCTCCTTCCCGCCCGCGGAGAGGGTGGACCTGCGCAGGGCGCGGGCGACCATCGACGACGCGACGATCGATCCGATGACGGGCGGTCGGGCGAAGGGAAAACGAGCTTGCGGCAGCGCGCGGTGCACGACGGGGAGGAGGGCGAAGGCCTCCGCGAGCCGCAAGGGGCCGCGCAGCACCGGCGCGTCAACGGATTCCGCAAATCGTGGCTTCTTTCCCGAGGCGACGTGCATGACGCCGTCCTCACTTCGCACGGCGGCACCCCACGAGGTGGGGCCGTGGACGAGGACGCCATTCTGAAGCGCCATCCCGCCGAGCCGGACGTTTTCTTTCTCCATGCTCAGAGGGTAGCTACGAGCTCGCGGAGCGCCTCTTGCAATCGGTCCGCCGCAGGGCCTCGGACGAGCCGCCGACCGTCGATCTCGACCAGCGGCATGATCTCTCGTATCGAAGACGACGTTAATGCCTCGTCCGCGCCCAGAAGGTCGTGGAGCGGGTACGCGTCCTCCTCGACTCGATAGCCTGAGGACGGAGCGAGCTCGAGTAGCGTCGCGCGCGTGACGCCTGCGAGGATGCCGAGCTCGAGCGAAGGCGTATACAGGGTTTCCTTCCTCCTCCACCAGACGTTCGTCACCGTCCCCTCGAGCACGATGTCGTCGGCGTCGACGAAGATCGCCTCCTCGACGCCTCGCCTCCTCGCCTCCGCCTCCGCCGCCATGTTCACCGCGTAGCTCGTGGACTTGACGCCCGGGAGCAGCCACGGCACGGCCGCCCTAATTCCGAGCAGCGACACGGCTCGAGCGCCTCGCGGACGAAGCTCTTCGATCCAGGCGGGAATCTCGCTCAGAAGCGCGAGCCCGGCGGGAGGTCCGCCCGCGGGCCCTCCAGTCCACACCAACCGCAGCGCGGTGTCGTCCCCGCCCGTTCGCTCGAGGACGAGCGAGACGAGCTCCTCGAGCTCCTGGCGATCGACGGCAGGCAGGCCGATACTCCTCGAGGACGCCGCCAGCCGCTCAAGATGCGCCTGCAGCCGGAATGGCCGGCCACCGTAGACACGCAGCGTCTCGAACGCCGCACGCCCGCGGAGCAACCCCTCGTCGTCGGCCCGGATGACCGGCTCGACGGGATCGACGAGGCCGCGACCGGAGACAGCGAGCGCGAGCAAGCTCATGCCCTCATCCCCGCCAGGGCTGCTTCGGTGGATCCCAGCGCTTCCAGGAGCGGCCGTGCCTTCGTCCACGACTCCTCCACCTCCGCTGCCGGATCGGAGTCCCACACGACACCCCCGCCGACCCAGAGGTGAATGCGGCCCTCCGCTATCGCGAACGTGCGAATCGTGAGCGCGAGGTCGAAGTCGCCGTTGCCGTACACGCGTCCGAGCGCGCCCATCGAGGCCCCGCGCCCCACCGGCTCGAGCTCCGCGATGAGATCCACGGCGGCGATCTTGGGCGCCCCGGTCACCGATCCGCCCGGGAACGTCGCCTCCAGGATCTCCGCGAGATCCACGCCCTCCCGCAGCGTGCCCTCGACGGTCGAGACCAGATGCTCGACGCCTGCGAGCTCGCGCGTCGACATGAGCTCCGGCCAACGGACTGTTCCGGGCTCGCAGACGCGCGAGAGATCGTTTCGCTCGAGTTCGACGATCATCACGTGCTCGGCCGCGTCCTTCGCCGACGCGCGGAGCTCCGCCGCCGCTCCGAGCGGGCGGGTGCCCTTGATCGGCATCGTCCACACGCGCCGTCCACGCCGGGCGAGGAACAGCTCCGGAGAGGCGGAGACGACCGCCCAGGCCTCGCCCACGAACGGATCGGGGTGCAGCGGCGACAGCGATGCGAGCTTGGCCGCGAGCGCGGCGGGGGGCCCCGAGCACGCGGCGGAGAGATGCTGGACGAGGTTGACCTGATAGACGTCCCCGCGCGCGATCGCGGCACGCGCTCGCTCAACCGCGGCTGCGTAGTCCGCCGCGCTCCAATCTCCAGCCCAAGCGCCCACTCGAATGTCGCCCAAAATGTCGCCAGAGTTGCCATGTTCGACAACATAGCGATTCGATCGGACGGCGCAGGCGACCAGCGGGAGGCTCGGGCAGGGCTCCGCCGCAGGCGCGGCCCCCGAGCGGCTGATCGTCTGCGAGAGCCCGTAGCCAAGATAGAGGTCCGCTGTCAGCTTCTCGCCGCCGGGTGCGAAGAATCCCTGCTCCCGCAGCCACGCTTCGATGAGACGGAATGCGTTTGCGGGCTCGCGCAGCTCGAAGGCGACGCTGCTACCGACCATCTCGCAAAGTCCGATAGCGGTGGATCAGGGCGTTGGTGGAGGAGTCGTGCAGGAGCTCGTGCTTCCAGTCCCTCTCCAGCTCCGGGGCGATCCGCGAGGCAAGCTCCTTCCCGAGCTCGACACCCCACTGGTCGAACGGATTGATCTCCCAGATCGCAGCCTGCGTGAACACGCTGTGCTCGTAGAGCGCGAGCAGAGCGCCGAGGGTCGCCGGCGTCAAGCGCGCGGCGAGCAACACCGAGCTCGGCCGATTCCCCGGCATCACGCGGTGTGGGACGGTCTCCTCCGGGGCGCCGGCGTCCTCCAGCTCCTGCTCGGTTCGTCCGAAGGCAAGCGCCTCCGCCTGCGCGAAGAGATTCGCCGCAAGCAAGTCATGGCGTTCCGGCGCGCCAACCTCCGGCTGTGCGAACCCGATCAGGTCGACCGGAACGATCGACGTCCCCTGGTGGAGCAGTTGGAAGAAGGCGTGCTGGGCATTGGTGCCGGGCCCTCCCCAGAGGATCGAGCCAGATTCGACCTCGGCGGGCTCGCCGGCGGTCGTCACCGACTTCCCGTTCGACTCCATCCAGAGCTGCTGGAGATACGCCGGCAACAGGCGAAGTGCGTGGCTGTACGGCACGACCGCGGTCGTCTCCGCGCCCATGACGTTGCGGTACCACACCGCCAGCAGGCCCGAGATCACCGGAAGATTCCCGCCGAGCGCGGCGGTCGCGAAATGGTCGTCCATCGCGTGGAAGCCGCCCAGAAGCCCGCGAAATCCCTCATCGCCGAGCGCGACGCAGAGAGAGAGACCGACCGCCGAGCAGAGGGAGGTCCTTCCCCCGACCCAGTCCCACATCCGAAACATGTTCTCGGGAGGGATCCCGATGCGCTCACCGGCCTCGATGTTCCCTGCCACACCGACGAAGTGCGGAGTGAGATCGGCGTCCGGGCCGAGCGCAGCCGAGACCCACTCGCGCGCGGCCCGTGCGTTCTCGATCGTCTCGACGGTCGACATCGTCTTCGAGACGACGACGAAGAGCGTCTCGGCCGGTTCGAGACCGGCGAGCGCCCTTGCAAGATCGGAGGGATCGACGTTCGAGACGAAGCGCGCGGCGAGCTCTTTCGACGCGTAGACCTCGAGCGCCTCGTACGCCATCGCAGGGCCGAGGTCGCTGCCGCCGATCCCGATGTTGACGACAGTCCTGACTCGCCGCCCGGTCGCCCCCCGCCATTCCCCCGCTCGCACCTGCCCGGAAAGCGCGGTCATGCGGTCGAGCTCTGAGTGCACCTCCTTCACCACGTCCACACCGTCCACCACCAGGGAGCGTGAGCGCGGCATCCGCAGCGCGACGTGCAGCGCCGCGCGCCCCTCGGAGGTGTTCACGGGCTCCCCACGAAACATCGCCCGCACCTTCTCGGGAAGTCCCCGCTCCGTCGCCAGCCTCCGCAAGAGCTGCAGGGTGTCGTCTGTCAGCCGATGCTTCGAGTAGTCGAGATACAGGCCGGCAGCTTCCGCGGTGAGCCGCTCGCCACGGGTGGGGTCGGACTCGAAGAGGTCCCGGAGATGCTGCGAGCCGACCTCTCCGTGGTGCCACTGGAGCCTGCGCCAGACCGCGCTCTCGACCAGGGGCTCAGCCACGAGCTCCCTCCGCGACGGAGTCCGCGAGCGCGGCGAACGCGTCCGCCGGATCGTCGTGCCAGAAGATCGCGCTTCCGGCGACCAGGAGATCGGCGCCTGCTTCGGTTGCCTGGCGGGCGGTGTCGAGGTTGATGCCCCCGTCGACTTGCACCCGTGTTCGATCGGGCAAGAGCGCCCTGAGCTTCGCGATTCGCGACGCTGCCTCCGGCATGAACGCTTGCCCCGAATAGCCCGGGTGAATCGACATGCAAAGGACGAGGTCGGCGCCCTCGGCGGCGTTGACCGCGTCCTCTACCGGAGTGTCGGGACTGAAGGCGACTCCCACGCCGAGCCCGCACGAGCGAGCCTTGGCGATCGCGCCCGCCGGATCCGCGCACGCCTCCACGTGAAAGGTGACGCTGTCACCCCCCGCGTCGGCGACCGCCTCGAAGTGACGCTCGGGCCGCTCGACCATCAGATGGCAGTCGAGCACACCGCCCCATGCGTGCACCAGCGGCGAGATCGAGGTGAGAACGACAGGGCCGATGGTGATCTCCGGAATGAAGTGGCCGTCGCCGGCATCGAAATGGAAGACTCTGGCGCCCGCTTCGACCAGCGCGCCGAGCTGCTCACCTAGCCGCGAGAAGTCCGCAGCGTAGATCGACGGCTCGACCTCGACCCCGCGTGCCCAGTCGCTCCAGCCCATCGCCTCGTGCACGGTAGTGGACGTAGGGTTGCGCTCGACGTGAGCACCGACACCGAGCGGGAGAAGCAGCTTGCCGGTGAGGCGGCGGCGGACCTGCTCGAGGATGGAATGAAGGTAGGTCTCGGCACAGGATCCACCGCCGGACACTTCCTGCGCGCCCTCGCCGCCCGCGGGCTCGACCTCGAGTGCGTCGCGACCTCGCCGGCGACGGAGGCGGCGGCGCGCGATCTCGGCCTTCGCGTCGCGCCGTTCGCAGCGGGCGAGACGCTCGCACGACTCGACATCGCAGTGGACGGCGCGGATCAGGTCGCGCGCGATCGCTGGGTCGTGAAGGGAGGGGGCGGCGCCCATACGCGAGAGAAGGTCGTGGCGGCGGCGGCCGAGCGCTTTGTCGTCATCGTCTCCTCGGACAAGCTTGTCGACGAGCTCGCGCCGCCAATTCCTCTCGAGCTGCTGGCGTTCGGGGCCGCGGCGACAGTCGCGCGACTCGGGACGGTGCGGCTTCGTGACGCGCAAACGACACCGGACGGAGGCGTGCTAGCCGACTGGATCGGGTCGGTCGCTGACCCCGCCGAGCTCGCCGCTCTGCTCTCCTGGACGCCGGGCATCGTGGAGCACGGGCTCTTCCCGCCCGACCTCGTCTCCGAGGTTCTCGTCGGACGCGACGACAGCGTGGAGCGACTCACGCCGGCGTAGGGGCGAGGCTTGCCTCAGTTTCCATCCCCGAGGACGAGCGAGAGGACGAGAGCCGCGACTCCTAGCCACCGCCGCCCGGTATGCGCCAGCCGCCGTTCTGCGCGGCGAGCAGGTCGGCGCTCGCCGGGCCCCAGGTTCCCTGCCTGTAGCGCTCGAGCGGCGGCGGAGCGTCGAGCAGGGGCTGGACGATGCGCCAGGTCTCCTCGATGACGTCCCAGCGGGGAAAGAGCGTGCTGTCTCCGCGCAAAGCGTCGGCCAGCAGGCGCTCATACGGCTCGGGCGGCTCCCCGAGCTCGTCGGTGAAGTCGAGATCGAGTGAGACCGGCTGCGAGACCTCTTTGCCGGGTGTCTTGGCGCGAATGCCGATCGTGACGCCGGAGTTGCGGCCCACGCGGAGGACGATGTCGTCGTTGCCCGGCGTGCGGAGCCGGTGCGATCCCCACCGAAGCTGAGGAACCCGCTGCAGACGGACGACGACCTCGGTGGCCGACACCGGAAGCGTCTTGCCGGCGCGGATGAAGATCGGAATTCCCGCCCAGCGCCAGTTCTCGATCTCGAGACGGAGGGCGACGAACGTCTCGGTGTCGGACTTCGGAGCCACGCCTTCGATCTCCCGATACCCCTCGTACTGTCCGAGCACGGCGTTGTCGGGATTGATCGCAGGCATCGCCCGGAAGACGTCGAGACGACGCCGGGGGATCGCATCCTCGCCACCCGAGGGAGGCTCCATCGCGGCGAGCGCGAGCACCTGCAGCAGATGGTTCTGGACGACGTCCCGGATCGCCCCGACGTTGTCGTAGAACGAGCCGCGCCCCTCGACTCCAAAGTCCTCGGCCAGCGTGATCTGGATCGAGTCGACGTCCTCACGGCTCCACACGGGCTCGAAGAGCGCGTTTGCGAAGCGCAGGTAGATGATGTCCTGGACAGGCTCCTTCCCCAGGAAGTGGTCGATGCGGTAGAGGCGATCCTCGGGGAAGATCGCCGTCAGCCGCTCGTTCAGCTCACGCGCCGAGCGGAGATCGGAGCCGAACGGCTTCTCGACCACGAGTCGCGCGTTGTCCGCCAGCCCGGCGCCGGCGAGCTCCTCCGCGATCTCGAGGAACATCGAGGGAGGTGTGGCGAGGTAGAAGACGGGCGCGGCGGAATCCCCCAAGGCCTCTCGCAACCGGTCGTAGAGCGAGCCGTCCTCGGCGTCTCCTCCGATGTAGCGAAGACGAGAGAGAAGGTCGTCGAGCGTCTTCTCGTCAACGTCGTCGACCGCGGCCTGCACCGACTCGCGCGCCTGCTCGGCCAGCTCGTCGTCGCGCAGCGCGCGGCGTCCGACTCCGATAACGGAGCAGGTCAGGAGCCCTTGCTCGGTCAACCGGTAGAGCGCGGGAACCGTCATCTTGCGCGCAAGGTCGCCGGTGATACCGAAGACGACGAGCGCGTCTGCAGTCTCGCTCACGTGGAGCCTCCTCGCCGCGTAACGTGTCGCACGGACAGGGATGCTCGCGGAAAGGAGCGAGAGTGGCAACTCAGACACCGCTGCAGCTCGGGATGGTCGGCCTCGGACGCATGGGTGGCAACATGGCGAACCGGCTCCTGAGGGACGGCCACCGGATCGTTGGACACAACCGAAACCCTGAGCCGATCGAGGTATTGGTCGCGGACGGTGGAACGGGCGCAGCCTCCGTCGAGGAGCTCGTCTCGCTGCTCGAGCCGCCTCGCGCGGTCTGGCTCATGCTCCCCGCCGGAGCGATCACGGAAGCGGTCGTATGGGAGGTCGCGGCGCAGCTCGAGCCGGGCGACGCGATCATCGACGGGGGCAACACGCACTACGCGGACGACATCCGTCGAGCCGGTGAGCTGGCGCCCCGCGAGATCGCGTACCTCGACTGCGGGACGAGCGGTGGGATCTTCGGCCGCGAGCGCGGCTTCTGCCTGATGATCGGCGGCGACGAGCAAGCGTTCTCCCGCCTGGAGCCGATCTTCGCCTCGTTGGCGCCCGGCGCCGAGGCGGCTCCCCGGAGCAGGTCGAGATCCGGGGCTCCCGCGGCGGAGGAGCAGGGCTACCTCCACTGTGGCGGGAGCGGCGCGGGCCACTTCGTGAAGATGGTGCACAACGGGATCGAGTACGGGCTGATGGCCGCCTACGCCGAGGGTTTCGATCTCTTGCGCCACGCCGGCGCGGGCCTCGACGAGCGAGCGGCGGATGCCGAGACTGCGCCCCTCGCCCATCCCGAGCACTACACGTACGAGCTCGACCTGGGCGCCATCGCGGAGCTGTGGCGAAGGGGAAGCGTCGTCTCTTCGTGGCTCCTCGATCTCACCTCGGCTGCGCTCCACGACTCGCCCGAGCTCGACGACTTCGCGGGCCGGGTGTCGGATTCGGGCGAGGGTCGCTGGACGTCGATGGCGGCGATCGATACGGGCACCCCGACCCCCGTTCTCACGACAGCGCTCTATTCGCGATTCGCGTCGAGAGGCGAGGCTGATTTCGCCAACCGGCTGCTCTCCGCGCTGCGAGCCGAGTTCGGGGGGCACGCCGAGAAGCGCCCGTGACCCTGGCTACCGAGGTTCACGACGACGCGTCCGCTGCGACGCGGCGAGTAGCGAGCCTGATCACGGAGCGGGTGCGGGAAGGAGCGTCCACGCTCGCGCTGAGCCGCGGGGCCGAGCTACTGGCCTGGCTCGGCGCGGAGGACCTCCCGTGGCAGCGGGTGACCGTTTACCAGGTCGACGAACGCGTCGCGCCGGCGGGCGACGAGGAGCGGAACCTCACGCAGCTCGTGGAGGAGCTGCCGGCCGGTGTGGCTCGCCCGATGCCGGTCGAGGCGCCGGATCTCGAGGAGGCAGCCGAGCGCTACGGCGCAGATCTTCCGGCGGCTTTCGACCTCGTCCATCTCGGCCTCGGCCCGGATGGGCATACCGCGTCGCTCGTCCCCGGCGATCCCGTGCTCGACATCCGCGATCGTCTCGTCGCCGTCACCGGCGCATACCAGGGGCACCGCCGGATGACGCTCACCTATCCGGCGCTCGAGGCCGCGCGCGAGATCGTGTGGCTCGTCACCGGAGACGAGAAGCGCGACGCTCTCGCGCGCCTGCTCGCGCGAGACGTCTCGATTCCGGCCGCGCGCATCGCGAATGCCTCCCAGCTCGTGGTAGCCGACCGCGCGGCCGCCAACTCTCGCTAGTCACATGGTCCGGCTCCCGCGTTTGTCGGCGTGCAGCCGAGCGACGTAAGGTGGCGACCACGAAGACTCGAGGGCTCACGAGCGCCTGCATCGCCGTCGCGACCGGCTGTCTCGTCCTGCTCCAGGCCGGCGTCGCATCGGCCCAGACGCAGCCACCACCGAGCCCGGAGAAGCTCTGGGAGGCGTTCCCGCTCGATCCTCAGACGACGACGCAGGCTCCGCCCCTTCCGGCGACGGAGCCCGCGGATCCTGCTCCGCTTCCCGAAACCCCCGCAGCGGAGAGCAGCGCGGATACGGGTTGGAACCTTGCCGTGGTTGGGGGCTTCGCCGGCGCTCTTCTGCTCGTCGTCTGCGCGGCGCTGCTGCTGGCGCGAGCCAGGCGCCGACCGAAGTCCGCCCCGGCGCCGCCCGAAACGACCGAGGAGCTGATCGCCCGCGCCCACGCGCTTGCAAAGGAGGCGGCAGAGTGCGATATGTTGCTTGCCAACCAGCGAGACAAAGGGGTCGAGCGCGTGTCCGAGATTGCCGATCGAGATGTTCCCGCCGCACAGGCGACACCGAGCAGTTCCGGCTCGAGCGGGTACGCCGAGATCGGTGAGCGCGTCGCAGGCGTCCTGAGCGCCGCCGAGACGGCAGCGGAGCAGATCCGCGCCGATGCGCGGTTGGAAGCGGAGGAGCTGCTTCGCGCGACAAAGGAGGATGCCGAGCAGATCCGCCGCGACACTGCGACCTACGACAGCGACACGCGAGACGCGGTCGACACCTATGCGACCGAGCGGCGCCGCGAGGCCGAGCAACAGGTCGGAAAGCAGCTCGCCGACGCCGAGGTGCAGGCGCGCGCCACGCGCGAGGCGGCCGAGCAGATGGCGCTTCGGATCGAGGAAGAAGGCCGGCTGCGCGGGCAGGCGCTGCGCGAAGAGTCGATTGCGGTCGAAGAGCGGCTGAAGAAGGCGCTCGTCGGGCTACGTCGGATGACCTCGCAGCTCGAGGAGCTGATCAGCGGTCCGGTAGCCGCCCAGGCCGACGGAGAGTCCCTCGCCGACGCGCTCAAGCCCTACGGGCAGCGCGACCAGGAGCTGCAGCCGCTCGTCGAAGAGCGCTAGACCGCCGCTTAGGGCCGAGGCTTGCCGCGCCTCGCCGACCCCGACGTGCTAACCGAGCAACGACCGCGCGGTCGCGCGCAGCATCTCGACACCGAGGTCGAGGTCGTTCACGGCGATGCGCTCGTTTGCGGAGTGCACGAGCTTGGTCGCGTCCACGGCGTCCATCTCCTTGATGGGGAAGAAGCCGTACGCGACGGCGCCGTACGCCTCGCGCAGATAGTGGCTGTCGGTGAAGCCGGGGCAGGCGATCGGCGCGAGTCGCGCGGCGGGCTCGATCTCGGTGACAAAGCCCTCGATCGCATCCCAGAGCGGGGTGCGCAGGTCGGACCGGGTGCCACCGGTCGCGCTGATCCACTCCAACTCGTAGTCCCCGTCTCCGAGCGCGGCGCGGATGAGCAGCTCCGCATCGGCGGGCGTCTGCTCCGGAAGCAGACGGCAGTCCACGGTCACCTCGCAGAGCGCGGGAATCACGTTCGTCTGGTGCGAGGCGTCGATCATCGTCGGCGACAGCGTCAGCGCCAGAAGCGGCTGGACGAGCGCGG
>JACCTK010000175.1 GCA_013812465.1 Actinomycetota bacterium | reverse complement strand
CGGTAGTCGTTCCCGACAACGTGCTCTTCGAGGGCGGCGCGGGCGAGACCGTGCGCCGCCAGCTGCTCCACGAATGTGACGTGCACACGCTGCTGCGGCTCCCGACCGGGGTCTTCTACGCGCAGGGCGTGAAGGCGAACGTCCTCTTTTTCGACCGCAAGCCCGCCTCCGAGACGCCGTCGACGCGCGCACTCTGGGTCTACGACCTGCGGACGAACCAGCACTTCACGCTGAAGCAGAACCCGCTCCGGCGCGAGCACCTGCAGGACTTCGTCGACGCGTTCTCACCGGACGACCGGCGCGCCCGGGCGGAGTCGGAGCGCTTTAAGCGCTTCACCTACGACGAACTCTTGCAGCGCGACAAGGTGAGCCTCGACCTCGTCTGGCTCCGCGACGAGTCGCTCGAGGACCTGGACAACCTCCCGCCACCCAAGGTGATCGCGCAGGAGATCGTCGAGGATCTCGAAGCGGCGCTGGCGGAGTTCGCGGCGGTGGCTGAGTCTCTCGGCACGCCGCCCGAGCCACCGTCGACCTCTCCCAAGTAACAGACTGTTACTTGGCGGCAATCTCGAGTCTCTACCCCCGGCCGGGCACATGGACGATCTCGAGCTTGATTCCGTCCGGGTCGTAGAAGAAGAACGCGTAGTAGCCCGGGATGTACGTGTATTCCTTCGGCGGGCTCTCGATCCCGCCGCCCCGGTCTGTGAGCCAGCGGTGGCGCTCGTCGACAACCTCGCGTGATGCCGCCTCGAACGCGACGTGGTGCACCCCGATCCGGTAACGGTCGTGCGCGCCCTCCGTCTGCGCCTCGCGCAGCCCGACTCCGACACCGGGGCCGACGATGTACGAGATCATCTCGCCGCGTTCCCCCTCGACCTCACCGACGCGCGTGTAGCCGAGCGGCTCTAGCAGCTCGCGGTAGAACGGGAGGCTGCGCTCGATCGACGAGACCACGAGGTCGATGTGGTGGAGCCCGGTGCGACTCATCAAGGTGTGCTTCCTTCGAGCTCGTTCCAACGCCGGTAGCGGACGGCGCGCCGCACGATGCGCGGGTCATGGCCTCGCTCGAGCAGCTCTTGGCGGACCTGACCCTCCTGCGCCATGCGGAGAAAGAGCCAGGCGATCGCGACGATCGTGACCAGCGAGCCCTCGAGCATCATCAGCGAGCCAGCGAGGCTCTGGTCGGCTTGCGGCGAGAGTCCGAGGTAGTCGCCGCCGCCCTCGTAGATCCCGTAGAAGGGCTCGCCCCAGATGAACACGTTGCCGATCAGCGTGCCGACGAGCCTGACGCCGACGATGTAGCCGAGCTTGGCCCCGGAGCCGAACCACTCGGGGGCAGGCAGCGTCTCCAGCACCGGCAGCCAGAGGACGACTCCGGCCGAGAAAAAGGCGATGTGCTCGACGGCGTGGACTCCGCTCGACTCGACGGCTGCCTCGTAGAACGCGGGAACGTGCCAGAGCGCGAGGTTCGCCGCCCAGATCGGAAACGCGACGAGCGGGTTCGCGAGAGTTCGGAGCCGCATGACGCCTGGAAGCGCGAGCACGGGGCGAAGCATCGGCCCGGTCAAGCCGGCGAGCAGGCACAAAGGCGCGAGGTCGCCGAGCAGCAGGTGCTGCGCCATGTGGAACGAGAAGAGCTTCTCCTCGGCAACCGCCGCCAGCGGCGATGCGATCGCGGCGACGAGGAGCACGATCCCGAGCGCGAAGAGGCCGATCCGCCAGCCGGGTACCGGCTGCTCGCGGCGAGCGAGCGTCCGCGATCGCATGCCGTAGGCGATCGCGATCAGCGCGATCGGCGCCAGCTGCAGCGGATCGAGCGTCCAGCTCGTGAGCAGGGATGGCTCGTCCATGGCTAGCCGGGGTCAGGCTTCAGCCTGACCTTGTTTTCGGGTTGAACGTCCAAGACCTAGGTCAGGCTAGAGCCTGACCCCACCCGACCGCGGCCGTAGACTCGAATCGTGGCGAGTGAGCGCCAGACCTACGCGGGCGCCGGGGTCTCGATCGAGAAGGCCGGCGCCGTCGTCGAGCGCCTGCGCGCCGCCGTCGAGTCCACCGGCGCGACCGGCTTTGGCGCCTTCGCGGGACTGCATCCGCTCGACGACGCCCGCTTGCTGGCGGCATCGACGGACTCGGTCGGGACGAAGCTCATCCTTGCCCGGGAGCGCGGCGCCCTTCACAACTGCGGCGCCGATCTCGCCGCGCACTGCATCAACGACGTTCTGACGTGCGGCGCGGAGCCGCTGTTCTTCCTCGACTACGTCGCGGCGAACCGGATCGAGCTCGAGCAGGTGGCCGAGCTCGTCGAGGGCGCGGCCGAGGTCTGTCGCGACGCGGGTTGCGCGCTGATCGGAGGCGAAACGGCGGAGCTCCCCGGCATCTACAAGGAAGACGAGCTCGACTTCGCCGGCACCTGCGTCGGGATCGTCGAGCGGGCAAAGCTGGTCGACGGCTCGCGGATCGAGGTTGGCGACGCCGTTGTCGGGCTCCCGTCGTCGGGTGTCCACGCGAACGGCTTCACGCTCGTGCGCCGGATCCTCGAGCTCGAGGACTACGACGGAGAGGACCTGCTCGCGCCGACGCGGGTCTATCTCGACGACGTGCGCGGACTTCGGGGGCGCGCCGACGTTCGCGGGCTCGCCCACGTCACCGGCGGCGGCATCCTCGGCAACATCGCTCGCATCCTCCCGGATGGCCTGCGCGCGGAGCTGGACTGGATGTCGTGGAAGCGCCCGCCCGTCTACGAATGGCTCGCGCGGCACGTGGACGAGGACGAGCTTCGGCGCGTCTTCAACCTCGGGATCGGGTACGTGGCCGTCGTGGCCGGCCCCGGCGACGATCTCGTCATCGGGACGATCGTGCGGGCGTGATCGGGGTTCTCGTCAGCGGCGAGGGGACGAACCTGCAGGCGCTGCTCGACGCGGGTCTCCCGGTCGTCGCCGTCGCATCGAACTCACCGCGGGCGAAAGCACTGGCGCGGGCCGAGTCCTCCGGCGCCCCGGCGGCCGTCTTCGCGCTCGAGGAGTATCCGGACCGAGAAACCCGCGACCGGGCGATGGCTGACTGGCTGCAGGATCGAGGCGCCGAGCTCGTCGTCTGCGCCGGGTACATGCACCTCTTGACGCCTCCGTTCCTGGAGCGCTTTCCGGAGCGCGTGGTGAATGTCCATCCGGGCCCGCTACCCGACTTCCCCGGCGCCCACCCCCTCGAGGACCTGCTCGCGGCCGGCGTCTCCGAGGCCGCGGCCACCGTGCACTACGTGGACAGCGGGATCGACACCGGCCCGGTGATCGCGAGCGAGCCGGTGCCCGTCCTGGCAGGCGACACCGTCGAGACGCTGCGAGAGCGTGTTCACGCTGTCGAGCACCGCCTTCTTCCCGAGGTCGTGAGGGGACTTCTCCCAGCCGAGAGCAGATCCGAGAGCAGAGCCGAGGGCGAGGCAAGGCGCTCCTCTACGCGTCGGGAGCGCTGAATGCGCGCTCTCCTGTCCGTCTACGACAAGAACGGACTCGTGCCGTTCGCGCGCGGCCTCGCCGAACTCAGGTTCGAGCTCGTAGCGAGCGGCGGCACGGCCACGACCCTGCGAGATGCCGGTCTCGGCGTCACGCGCGTCGAGGAGGTCACCGGAACTCCGGAGCTGCTCGGCGGGCGCGTGAAGACGCTTCATCCATACGTGCATGCGGGAATCCTCGCCCGGCGCGGCCGAGGAGACGATGTCGCGCAGCTCGCCGAGCAGGGGATCGAGCCCTTCGATCTCGTCTGCGTCAATCTCTACCCGTTCGAGCTCGTCGCCGATCGCGTGGGGATGGCCGACGACGACGTGGTCGAGATGATCGATGTGGGCGGGCCGTCGATGTTGCGCGCCGCCGCGAAGAACTTCGCGTTCGTCACGCCCGTCTGCAGGCCCGGCGACTACGGAGACGTGCTCGCCGAGCTACGGGAGCGGAAGAACCGGACCTCGCTGGAGACGCGCCGCCGCCTCGCTGGAGTGGCGTTCGCCGCGTCCGCGACCTACGAGGCTGCGATCGCGCGCTGGTTCCAGCCGAACGACGAGCTTCCCGAGACATTCGTGCCGGTGTTCGACAAGGTGCTCCAGCTTTCGTACGGCGAGAATCCTCACCAGCGAGCGGGCTACTACGCCGAGCGCGGCTCGCGCAGGCACCTTCTCTCTCGCGTCGAGCAGCTGGCCGGGAGGCCTCTCTCCTTCAACAACCTGAACGACCTCTCGGCCGCGCGCCTGCTCGCGCGTGAGCTCGAGGAGCCCGCCTGCGTGATCGTGAAGCATGCGAACCCATGCGGGGTCGCGGTCGCCGAGACGATCGAGGATGCCTACGCGAAGGCGCTCGCAGCCGACCCGGTCTCCGCCTACGGAGGCGTCGTCGTCTTCAACCACGCGGTGACGGCAGCGCTCGGGGAGGCGCTCCGTGGGCAGTTCGTCGAGGTTCTCTTCGCGCCCGGCTACGACGAGCAGGCGATGCAGGCGCTCGCGGCCAAGGCGTCGGCGCGGATCTTGAACGACACCGACCGACGCGTTCCCGACGGGACGGAGCGGGACTACAAGCGGGTGCTCGGAGGGCTGCTGGTACAGGAGCGCGACTGGAACCCCGTCGAGCAGACGCGCATGGAGGTGGTCTGCGGCCGGGTCTCGGACGACCACTGGCAAGATCTTCTGTTCGCCTGGAAGGTCGTCAAGCACGTCAGCTCGAACGCGATCGTCCTGGCGCGGCGAGGGCAGACGGTCGGAATCGGGGCCGGCCAGATGAGCCGTGTCGATGCCGTGCGAATCGCTGTCGAGAAGGCAGCAGCGCTCGGGCACGAGCTCGAGGGCGCCGTGCTCGCCTCGGATGCGTTTTTCCCGTTTGCCGATGGTCCCGAGATCGCGCTCGAGGCCGGGATCGCGACGATCATCCAGCCGGGAGGATCGAAGCGGGATGCCGAGGTGACCGAGGCCGTCTCAGACGCGGGTGCCGCGATGGTGTTCACGCACCGGCGGCATTTCCGACACTGAGTCTCTTGCCGATCAGTGGTTGGAGGGCGACCTCGGCTTCGCCCACGGAAGCTCGTCCCAGGAGGCCGGCCGCTCGAGGCGCTCCTCGGGCGACGACGCGTACGCCTCTCGCGGGCTCGGAGTCTCCATCTCGACGCCGGCGGCGTGGCGAAGCGCGAGCTCGGAGACGGGATAGAAGATCGGACGGCCGGACCTCCGCGCGCCCGTCATGAGAACGACGCACGGGCCTTCTCCAGCGCCGACGAAGATGTGCTCGGTCATGGACGGGCAGTGGAAGAAGTCCCATGCGCGCAGGCGCCGCTCCTGTCCTTCGACGAGCAGGAGACACTCGCCGGCGAGGACGAGGAAGTCCTCCTGGGTCTCCTCGCCGTGGTAGAGCCCGTTCGGCTGGCCGGGTTGCAGGACGCAGATCCGGACTCCGAGCTCGGTGAACTCGGCCTTCGACGACTCGAGCTCGCAGCTCGCGCCGAAGACGTCATGGTCGAACCAGGACGCGTCCGCGACGTTGATGACGAACCAGCCGTCCGTCGCCGGCACGAGACCCGATGCGTTTTCCTCGAGACGAGCTTCTTCGACCATCTTCCGGATTTCTACTTGCTTCGTAGGCCGACGGTCGGCTGGTGCCTCGTAACAGACTGTTGCAAGGGCTCGGAGTAGGCTTTCGCCGCGATGGCCGGCCGCGAGTACCCGAACGTCCTCGAGCTCGTCGGCCAGACCCCGATCGTGCGGCTCGACCGCCTCGGTCGCGACGTCCCGGGCCAGCTCCTCGCCAAGCTCGAGTTTCTGAACCCCGGCGGATCCGTGAAGGACCGCATCGGGATGGCGATGATCGAAGCGGCAGAGCAGGACGGACGCCTGCGCCCTGGAGGGACGATCGTCGAGCCGACCTCGGGCAACACGGGGGCCGGTCTCGCGATGGCTGCGGCGCTTCGCGGCTACCGCTGCATCTTCGTCATGCCCGACAAGATGAGCCAGGAGAAGATCTCGATGCTGCGCGCGTACGGGGCGGAGGTCGTGATCACCCCCACCGCCGTCGAGCCGGACTCGCCGGAGAGCTACTACTCGGTCTCGGACCGGCTTGCGGAGGAGATTCCCGGCGGGTTCAAGCCCGATCAGTACTCGAATCCGTCCAATCCCGAGGCGCACTACGAGACAACCGGCCCCGAGATCTGGGAGCAGACGGACAACGGCCAGATCGATGCGATCGTGATCTCGGTCGGAACGGGCGGCACGATCACCGGCGTCGGGCGCTACTTCAAGGAGCACCGCCCGGAGGTGCTTATCGTCGGGGTGGATCCCGAGGGCTCGGTGTTCACGGCCGACGAGCAGCACCCCCAGGGCCCGTATCTCGTCGAGGGCATCGGCAAAGAGCGCTGGCCCGCCACCCTTGATCCCGCTGTCGTCGACGAGTGGGTGCGCGTCTCGGACCGAGACTCGTTCGTCACCGCGCGACGGCTGGCGCGGGAGGAAGGGCTACTCGTCGGCGGCTCCACGGGCTCGACGGCGTGGGGCGGGATGCAGGTGGCGAAGCGCCTAGGGGCGGATGCGTGCGTGCTGATGCTCTTCCCGGACAGCGGCCGCTCGTACCTGTCCAAGTTCTTCGACGACAACTGGATGATCCAGTACGGGCTCCTCGAGCGAACGACTCCGCAGCCGTCGGTCGAGGAGGTGCTCCGCTTCCGAAGGGTCGATCGGGAGGTGCCGGAGTTCGTGACCATCGGCTCGCACGAGAAGGTCGGCGCCGCGATCGAGGAGATGCGCCGCTACGGCATCTCCCAGCTCCCGGTCGTGCGCGACGAGCCGGTGGACTCGCTTGCCGATGTCGTGGGGTCGCTCCAAGAGCGCGAGCTCCTCGAGCGCGTCTTCAGGAACGCCGATGCGCTGAACGAGGACGTCGCCGTGGCCATGCAACCGCCGCTGCCGGCTGTGGATGCCGACGCCTCCGTCGACCAGGTGTACGAGGGCTTGTCGGGCGGGAGCGGAGCCGTCGTGGTCGTCAGCGCGGGGCGACCGTCCGGGATCCTCACGCGGTCCGATCTGCTGGAGTTCCTCTCGGCGCGCCGGTCGCGGGTTGGGTCCTAGGAAACTCGGCACGAATCGCGACATATACGGCGCCGAGCACGACGAGCGCGCCGAGGAGCGCCCACGGGCTCGGTCTCTCGTCGAGGAAGACCATCCCGAGCGCGATCGCGACGAGCGGGTTCACGTACTGGTGCGTGACGACGAGCGAGATGGGCGCGACCCGAAGCAGCCACGCATACGCGGTGAAGCCGACGAGCGAGCCGAAGATCACGAGGTAGATCCAGGCGAGGACGGAGTCGCGGGCGAATGCGTCTCCGTCGAGCTGGCTGCCCTCGCCGAACGCGACCGCTCCCAGCGTGAGGAATGCTCCCCCCGCAGCCATCTCGTACACCGCGGCGACGAAGGGATCGCGCGGGAGCTCGAGTCGCCTGGAGACGAACGACCCGATCGACCAGCTCATCGATGCCACGAGCATCACCGCGAGGCCGAGCGCGGTCGAGCCCGAGCCGAGCCCGGGCGCCA
The DNA here is from genome assembly GCA_013812465.1 of Actinomycetota bacterium. Next base: position 1,859 of record JACCTK010000175.1, on the reverse strand, counting down.
CGACGAGGCCGAGCCCGATCAAACCTGTGAGCGCGCTCAGCTGCGTCGCGCGGGCGGGGTGCTCGCGACCGATCGTACGCATGACGATGATCTGCAGCGGCACCGTCCCCACGATGATCGCGGCGACGCTCGAGTCGATTCGCGTCTCTGCCACGTGGACGAGACCGACGCCGAACGTGAGGAGGAGCGCGCCGACGATCGCGGCGCCACGCAGCTCTCTGCGGCCAATACGGAGGCTCGTCCCGCGCAGCGCGAGAATCGCGGCTAGGAGCGCCCCTGCAACGAGGAAGCGGCTCCCGCCGGCGAGGAGCGGTGGCAGCGTCTCCACCGCGATCTTGATCCCGAAGTACGTCGAGCCCCAGAGGACGTAGACGACCACCAGCGCCGCCCAGATGTGTCTGACGGAGGCGGTCATTCAGAGGAGAACGCCCCGCCGGTCACTTCTGTGACAACGCGTCGCGGCGACGCTCTACTCCGCCTGAACGATTCCAACCGCTGCTCGTGTCGAGCGACGGCGCTAATCCCGCGCGCTAGAGCGCGCTCGGGCAGAGTGGCGGCGTGATTCTGCGGGAGCCCACTTCGCAGCTCGACCCACGCGTGCGGCGGCTGTGGGCTCTCGAATGGGGTCTCGTCGCATTCCTCGCGGCCGTGCCGACCACGGCCGTGGCCCTGCCGCTGGCATTGGCCGACAAGAGGCTCGCCGCGGCTCTCGTCGCCGCAATCGGAGCAATCGTGACTCTGGTCCTCGTAGGCGTGGCGGTGCTGCAGCCACGGCTCCTCTACCGGCGCTTCCGCTACGAGATCACCGATCTCGGGCTCTATGTCGCCCGCGGCTCGCTCTGGCGGACGTGGCAGGTCGTGCCGCACGCGCGCATCCAGACGGTCGATACCAAGCGCGGCCCGCTGGAGCGGGCGCTCGGCCTCGTCTCGGTGGCGGTGACGACGGCTTCGGCCAGTGGCGGGACCGACATCCCGGGCCTCGACCCGCGTGTGGCCGACGCGCTGGTCGAGGAACTGGCGCGCCGCGCGGGGATCGACGAGGGCACGTGAGCAACGCTCACCTTAGGCTCGCGTTCGCGGGGAAAACCATGTTTCCCCCGCGGGCCCCCTTCTTCCTGAGAGCGTGGGGAACCTCCCGGTTCCCCACACCCCTCCCCGCTCATAGGCCAACCAGGGTTGGCCTATGAGCGAGCTTTCTTCGCCGGATCCGCCGGGCCGGCTCCATCCGCTGGCGATTCTCGTCTTCGCCCGGAAGCGAATCGGAGCGAGCATCCTTCCGATCCTCGTCGTCGCGTTCACCTGGCGCGGTGGCTTCGCCTTGCCCGTGCTCGGGGCGATCGTCGTCCTTGGTCTCGCCGTCCTCGTCCTCGAGTGGCGCCGGTTCACGTACCGGCTCGAAGCCGGCCGCTTGGTGATCGAGCGAGGAGTTCTTCGGCACACGACACGCGTCGTGCCGCTCGACCGCATCCGTGGGGTCGACCTGCAGGCGCCGTGGCTCCACCGGGCGCTCGGTCTCGTGCAGGTGGAGGTCGAGGCGGCCGCGGGCGGAAGCTCCGCCGCCGAGCTGACGCTGGCCGCGGTCTCGGCGCAGGAGGGCGAGCGTCTGCGGGCAGCGCTGCTCTCTGCGGGCGCGAAGGAGGCGGCGACCGACGATCCTCGTCCTGCCCGCGTCCTGTACCGAGCGACCCCGCGCCTGCTGATCGCCGGAGGCCTCACCAGCGGTCGCTACATTCTCGCTCCGCTGGCGGTGATCGGCGTGATTGCCAACTTCGCCGACGACTTGCCGAGCGCGCTCGGAGAGCGGCTGCTGAGCGAGGCGGCCGATCGGGTTCCGACCGAGGCGCTCGGCGTGAGCGTGC
>JACCTK010000406.1 GCA_013812465.1 Actinomycetota bacterium | reverse complement strand
TTCAGCGCGCGCTCGCGTCGCCCGCCCACGAACTGGTCCGGACTTCCCGAGTACGCCATCCAGAACCGTGCGACCGCAATGTACGGCTCGTGGCTGTACTGCTCGAAGAACATCCACTGCAGCACCTTGGCGCGCTCGTAGGCGCCCTCGGGGACGTGCCGGGTCCCGTCGCCGAGGAACCAGAGGATCGCGTTCGATTCCGCGAGCGGGCGGCCGTCGTCGAGCACCAGCGTCGGCACGCGCAACGCGGGATTGAGCCCGCCGAGCAGCTCGGGCCGCCCGGAGCGGTCGACGACGCTCACCTCGACTGTCTCGTACGCAAGATCGAGGTGGGCAAGCAGGAGCCGCACCTTGTAGCAATTGCCGGAGACCGGAGAGTTGTAGAGCAGCACAGGACGACTAACGGTAGTCGGGATTGGCGAAGTCGAAGCGGCAGCCCGCGTCCCAGAGCGAGCGCTGGTTTCCGTGTGCCGGAAATCCTCCCGCATCTTTGAGCAGTCGCGCGGCATGCAGCAGGTTCCAGGTCATGAAGGTCGTGTTTCGGTTGGTGAAGTCGTTCTCGGGGCCGCCCGAGCCGGCATCGAGATACGACGGCCCCGGCCCGGCCTCGCCGATCCAACCCGCGTCCGCCTGCGGCGGGATCGTGAAGCCGAGGTGCTGGAGCGAATAGAGGATGTTCATCGAGCAGTGCTTGATGCCGTCCTCGTTGCCGGTGATCAGGCAGCCTCCGACCTTGCCATAGAACGCGTACTGCCCTTGCTCGTTCAGGATGCTCGAGTTCCCGTACAGGCGCTCGATCACGCGCGCGCACACGGAAGACTTCTCTCCGAGCCAGATCGGGGAGCCGAGAACCAGGATGTCCGCGGTCTGCACCCGCTCGTAGAGCGCCGGCCAGCCGTCCCGCTCCGCGCCATGCTCTCGCATGTCCGGCCAGACTCCCGGGGCGAGCTCGTGGTCGAGGGCCCGGACGTACTCGACCGTGACGCCGTTCAGCTCCATGATCTGTGTCGAGATGCGCATGAGCCCCTCGGTGTGCGATTGCTCGGGGGACGGCTTCAGCGTGCAGTTGACGAAGAGAGCCGTCAGGTCGGAGAAGTCCCAGCGGCTCGTCGTGCAGAGCTCTCGCTGGAAGTCGTTCAGGGTCAACGGAACCTCCTGTCGGCGGGCGATGGAGCGGGAATCATCACGCTCGCCACGATAGGTTGCCGACTGCATGGCGTCATCTCGTGCCTTTGCCGGTGCCCTGGTCGTGTTCACAGCCACGCTCGCCGGATGCGGCAGCTCCGGCGGCGAGCTCCGTAAGAGTGGCGCGCCGGAGGCCGGCATGTCGCCGGGTCAGATCCGCGTGCCTCGCTCAGGAGCAGGCAGCCGCTGCGCGCCAGGCGAGCATCCGCTCCGCCTGGGAGACGGTCGGATCGCGCGCCTGCGCGTGACGCCGGGTCGGAGCAAGAAGCCGAGAGGGCTCATCCTCGCCTTCCACGGCGCGGGCGGGTCGCCCCGGGAGGGGCTCTTCGTCTTTCGTGAGGCGTGGAAGGAGCCGGGTCTCGTCCTGCTCGCGCCCGGCGCCCTCGGAAACACGTGGAGCGCGCTTCACAATCTTCGAGACCGAGATCTGGAAACGGTGAACCGCGCGCTCAGGGAGACCTGGAAGCGCTGCCGGATCGACCGCCGGCGGGTGGCGGTTGGTGGGTTCTCCGACGGCGCGACACACGCGCTCTCGATCGGACTCCAGAACGGCGGGGTCTTCCGCAGGGTGATGGCTCTCTCGCCCGGCGGGTTGCTCGATGTCGAGCGACGGGGAAAGCCGCGCGTCTTCATCGCGCACGGAACCGGTGACGACGTGCTCCCGTACTCCCGCACGCGAAGCAGCATCGTGCCTGAGCTCCGGGGATCCGGGTACAGCGTCACGTTCCGGAGCTTCGCCGGCGGCCACGAGGTGCCGACGAGCATCTCCCGCGCGGCGGTTCGCTGGTACCTCCGCAAGTAGTGGTCGCCGCCAGAGGTACGGTCGTGATTCGCCGGCGAGAACCGAGCAGGCCTAGGGGCCTGTCCGGAAACTGGTCGCGGTGGATGACACGCGGGACGTGTCGCCAGGCAAGGACGCAAGGAGCGCCAATATGCAGGCATATTGGCGCGACTGAGGACGCATGGCGGCGCGTCACGCCTGTCAGGCTCCCTGAGCCAGTTTCCGGACATGCCCCTAGGACGCAGGGAGCCCCGATATGCAGGCATATCGGGGCGACTGAGGACGACGGCATGCGAAGTGTTCGCAGCTGCGCGAAGCGTGGGCGTACCTCTGGCGGCGACCACTAGGCCGCACGCGTGGAGAGCCTTCTCCCGGCATGGTTCGAGGAGCATGGACGCGACCTTCCGTGGCGCCACACGCGAGATCCATACGCGATCCTCGTCTCGGAGGTCATGCTCCAGCAGACGCAGGTCGAGCGCGTGGCTCCGCGCTACCAGGCCTGGCTCGAGCGCTGGCCGAGCGTCGAGTCACTCGCGGCCGCGACGCCCGCCGAAGTCATCCGGGAGTGGCAGGGACTCGGCTACAACCGTCGAGCGCTGAACCTCCACCGCGCGGCAGCGCAGGTCGCCGCGACGGGTTGGCCCGACGATCTCACGGACCTGCCGGGCGTCGGCCCGTACACCTCCGCCGCGATCCGCTGCTTCGCCTTCGCTGAGGACGTGCTCCCCGTCGATGTGAACATCGAGCGCGTGCTGCGGCGTACCGCGCGCTCGTTCGGCGCAACGTCCGCGCAGGCGCTGATGGATCTCGGCGCCACGATCTGCATCGCCCGCATTCCGCGATGTGGCTCGTGCCCGCTTGCCGGCGCGTGCCCGTCGCGGGGTGTTCGTGAAGGGCCGGCGCGGCGTCAGGGGCCATTCGAGGGCTCGTTCCGCCAACGGCGCGCGCTGGCGCTCCGCCAGGTTGCCGCCGCGTCGCTTCCCCTGGACGAGCTCGACTCTGAGGCCGTCCGCTCCCTCGAGCGCGATGGTCTGGTCGAGGTCACGGGTGAGCTCGTCCGCCTGCCCGGCGAGAGTTCGCGAACCGTTCATCCGCCTGTCAGGCTGGCGTAAGAAGCTCCTCGTCAAGTGGGTCTCCGTCCCCCACGCCGCAAAGGGAGAGCCCATGTACGCACACGCCAACCTACGCAACACCGCAGTTCTCACATCGATCGCCGTGCTGATCGGCGCCATCGCGGCCGTGTTCGCCTCGACGGCATCGTCCGCGCCTGCCGCGCCTGCCGCGCCTGCCGCGCCGAAGGTATTGCTCGAGAGCGCTGTCGCGTTCGACGCGAAGGCGAGCACGATCACACTGCCGCTCGTCCGAGGGCGCAGCGCCTCCGGAGGCGCAATCTGGTACGTGGTGACGGACTCGTCCGACCGAGCCGACGCTCGTCGTCGCGGGATCAACTTCGCCCCGAGGCTTCGAAACGCGCTCGGCACGAAGGCCGTGCAACGCGGCCGGCTGACCGAAGGAGCCATTGCCTTCCCGGGAACGGTGAACTTCCGGCCGAAGGCCGTGGTCGAGCCTGGCGAGGACGGCTTCCCGCCGGCGAAGGTGAAGCCGGGCGCGCTTGGCGACGCTCGGTACAGCCCGCTCTTGACGACCGGAAACGGAATCGTGTTGAACGCCTCACACGTCGCCAACGCGACGGGCACGAGCGACTCTGTCGTCTCGATCGACCGAAAGCGAGGCCGCGTGACGCTGCGGACGCTCACTGGCTTCTTCGCGGGCCAGACCGTCCACTACCTACGCACCGACGCCTCCGTCGACGTCGTCTCCGCGCTCGAGAACAGCACCCTGGCGAAGAATCTCGATGCGGCGCCGGGGCTCGGCTCGAACGCGGCCTCATCTGCCCGCTCGGCGATCATCCCGATCGTCAATGGCCCTCGCGGGAAGTCGAACCGTCAGCGGCAGGGCTTGCAGTCGGCCGTGCTGGGAGAAGGTAGTCCACTCAACATCACGCAGTCGCTCCCGGGCGCGCCCGGCTACAGTCCGATCTGGGACGTCCATCCCGCAGTCTGGAGCGAAGAGGCGGTCTCCTCGGGTGACCGCAAGCGCCTCACATCGTCCGCCCAGATCGCCGCGGAGGTCAGGGCGGGACGCCTGACGAGTGGTGGAACCGGGCCCGCGAACGCGTCGCTCGGCGGCCTCAAAGCGGCCAACTTCATCTCCAACTGCCCGACCGTGGCGATCGGCGCATAGCTGGCGAAACGCATGGCGCCTGTCACCGGAGGGTGACAGGCACCCACTGGTCCATCCGCACAGAAACGAATGGCGCCTGTCACCCGGCGAGGTGACAGGCGCCTGCTGCTTCGTCCGTCACCGAAATTCAGCCGTGCGTAACCAAACCTGAGCCACAATGTCCTCCATGGCAACCGTTCTCGTCGTCGACGACGAGCCCATCGTGCGGGAGGTCGTCGTTCGCTACCTCGCGCGCGAAGGGCACCAGACCCTCGAGGCCGGAGACGGCGAGGCCGCGCGTGCCGCGATCGAGCGGTCAGAGCCCGACCTGGTCGTACTCGACGTGATGCTGCCCGGAACGGACGGGCTCGAGCTCTGCCGCTGGATCCGCTCGAGCTCCGAGCTGCCCGTGATCATGCTCACCGCGCGCGGCGAGGAGGCCGACCGGATCGTCGGGCTCGAGCTCGGCGCCGACGACTACGTGACGAAGCCCTTCTCTCCCCGCGAGCTCGCCGCGCGCGTGCGAAGCGTCTTGCGCCGCTCGGCGCCGACCGAGGACACGGTGGAGCAGCTCGCATTCGGTGACGTCGAGCTCGAGCAGGCGACCAGGGAGGCCCGCAAAGCGAGCCAAGAGATCCGCCTGACCGCGAAGGAGTTCGACTTGCTCTGGTTCCTCGCCAGCCATCCGCGCCGCGTCTTCTCTCGCGAGCAGTTGATGGCCAAGGTTTGGGGCTACACCGCTGCTCTCGACACCGGAACGGTGACCGTCCACGTGCGCCGGCTCCGCGAGAAGATCGAGGACCATCCGTCGAGCCCTCGGCACCTGGAGACCGTCTGGGGAGTCGGGTACAGGTTGGTACCGTGATCTCGACCGCTGTCATCGTCGCGCTCGCCACGCTGTCGGTCGGGCTCGTGCTCGCGTATCTCCTTCGCTTGTTGCCGACCGTCCGGTTGCAGCTCGTCGGATTAGCCTTCCTCGCGGTCCTACTCCCGCTCGGCGCAGTGCTCGTTTCCGGATGGGTCATGTTCCACATGGGTGACGACGTCAAGATCCTCGCCGTCACCGCCGCTTCGGCGCTGACCGCGGTCATCGCGGCGCTCGTGGTCGCCCGCTCGATCGCAGACGCGGTAGATCGCGTGCGTGTCGCATCAGGCGAGCTTGCGCATGGGAGCTTGGACGCGCGAGCGCCAACCGATGGGCCCGTGGAGGTAGCGGAGCTCGCACGCTCCTTCAACGAGATGGGCGAGAACCTGCAGCGCTTGTTCGACTCGCGGCGAGAGCTCGTCGCATGGGCGAGCCACGATCTCCGGACACCTCTCGCGAACATGCAGGCGATGCTGGAGGCGCTCGAGGACGGCCTCGCCGAGCCGGAGGAGTATGTCCCGGCGCTGCGCGAGCAGGTTGGGGTGCTCACACAGCTCGTAGATGACCTCTTCGAGCTCGCGCGCATCGACGCAGACGCGCTCACCCTCGAGCTCAGGCAGCTACCGGTCGCTCCGATCGTCTCGAGCAGTCTTCGCGGCGTCGAGGCGGAGGCACGGCTGCGCCATGTGCAGCTCGCGAGTGACGTGGACGAGGAGCTGACAGCGAGATTTGCCCCCGAGAAGGTCGAGCGCGTGCTCATGAACCTGCTCACCAACGCCTTGCGGCACACCCCGAGCGACGGAGCGGTCGCGGTTCGCGTGGAGCCGCTGACGGGAGAGGTTCGCGTCGCGGTCGAAGACACGGGCGAAGGGCTCGACGCGGAAGCGCAAGCGCGAATGTTCGAGCGTTTCTGGCGCGGTGATCGCTCGCGCTCCTCGCGCGGCGCCGGGCTGGGCCTGGCGATCGCGCGCGGCCTCGTCGAGGCGCAGGGCGGGCGGATCTGGGCAGAAGATCGCGAGGGCGGCGGCACCCGCGTCTGCTTCACCCTGCCCGCGCGCTAGTCGGCGACTCGGTGCAGCACCCAGATGTTCGGCTCGACGTGAACGCCGATGCCGTCTCGCAAGGCGCGAGACCGCCCGGGAAGATGTACTCACCGTCTTCGGGGAACTGCATCTCGGTCCATTCCTCCCAGTCCGCGACGGGCGCGCGCAGCGTCATCGACTCGGAAGCTGGCCCGAGGATCGCGCCGCCGACATGCTCGTGGATCCTGATCCAGGGATCGAATTGCGATCCGTTGGGACGACGCCACTCGACGTAGCGTTCGATCGGGATGAGCGGGTAGCGCTCCTTGAGCGTCGGTCGACCGGCGCGATCACCGAGCGGAGCCCCGCAGCCCGAGCGTTCTCCTTAGAGCTCTCGATCATGCGACTCGACAGCCGCTGGCCCTGCCGCGCAGGCGCGACGCTGATTGCGAGCGCCATCAACGCCGTTGGAGGCTCGACGGACGTCATGCCGCGCACGAAGCCCTCCTCCCAGCCCGAGGGGAGATCGTTGACCGAGCCGTCCCAGGGCAGCGGGAGCGCGTGCGCCTCGGCGAGAAGCTCGTCACCGTCGAGAAGCGCCACCTGGAAGTCCGGGAAGCGCGGGCCAGCTCCGCGTGGCGGCGCGCGCGCAGATCGGGCCGGTCGACGTAGCGGACGACCTTCATCGCTCGATGAGCGCGACCGCGTGCGCGGCGAGCCCTTCTCCGCGCCCCGTGTAGCCAAGACCGTCCGTCGTTGTCGCGCGCACGCTCACGCGGCCGGTCTC
>JACCTK010000404.1 GCA_013812465.1 Actinomycetota bacterium | reverse complement strand
TCCTGGCCGCCATCTACTCCTTCGGTGTCCTCATCGCCTTCACCGCCGCGCAGCTCGCCGTGATCCGGCTGCGCATGCGGGAGCCTTCGCTGGCGCGCCCGTTCCGCGCCTGCCCCAACATCCGGGTTCGCGGGGTCGAGCTCCCGATTCCTGCTCTCGTCGGCGCGCCGCTCACCTTTGCCGTGTGGGTGCTTGCGATGGTGACGCACCCTGGCGCGCGTTACGTCGGCCCCCTCTGGCTTCTCGCTGGGCTCGTGGTCTTCGTGGTTGTGCGCAGGGTTGGGCGACGAGGATTGCTCGAGCAGGTCTCCGCAACGGAGCTTCCGCCGGGGGCCGAGTTCAAACGCATTCTCGTCCCTTTGAAGCTCGGGGACATTGGCGAGGAGATGGTCGCGACCGCGATCGCGCTTGCAAAGGAGGGGGGCGCCGAGATCGAGGCGATCACGGTCGTACGCGTGCCACGCCGCTACGAGCTCGAAGGGCCACTGCCCCCGGATGTCGCGACCCGGGTCGATGTGTCGCTCGAGGAGGCGCGGCTGCTCGGAGCCGAGCACGGGGTGGAGGTTCGCACCGACGCCGTGCGTGCGCGGTCGATCGGCCACGCGATCGTCGACGAGGCGCGCGCGCGTAACGCGGACTTGATCGTGGTCGGATCGTCCCCGCGTTGGAGACGGCAGTCGCGATTCTTCTCGCCGACCGTGGACTTCGTCCTGCGTCGCGCTCCGTGCGAGGTTTTGGTCGTGGCCTTTCCCGAGGGTCTGTTCGAGGAGTAACCTGATCCGCCGTGAACGCCGTGGTCATCGGATGCGGTCGCGTGGGCTCTGCGGTCGCCAAGGGGCTCGTTGCCGACGGTTGGGACGTCACGGTTCTCGACGAGAGCGAGGATGCGCTCGCGCGCCTCGGGCCGAGCTGGCGGGGCGGCTTCGTCATCGGCCACGGCATGGACGCGAATGTGCTCGAGCAGGCGGGAATCGGCGACGCGGACGCGGCCGTCGTGGCCACCTCCGGCGACAACACGAACGTCGTCATCGGCCAGGTGGCGCAGAGACGCTACGGAACGCGCACGGTCGTCGTCCGCGTTCTCGACCCCGCGCGCGCGAGATTCTACGCAGAGCGCGGACTCAACACCGTCTGCCCGACGCAGACCGCGATCTCCGTCCTCCTCGAGACCGTGCAGGCGAGCGCGCCGGCGCCGCAGGCCACCTGATGTACATCATCGTCGCCGGTGGAGGCAAGGTGGGAGCGAACGTGGCGCGCTCGCTGATCGAGATGGGCCACGAGCTCACGATGATCGAGCAGCGCGCCGACCGGTTTGCCCGGCTGGAGGAGGAGTTCGGCCCCGTCGTCATGCGCGGCGATGCGACGGAGATCAGCGTGCTCGAGCGTGCTGGCATCGCGCGCCCGCCCGAGCTCCTGCTCGCGCTGACGGGAGATGACGAGGACAACCTCGTCATCTCGCAGATCGGCAAAGAGGGATATGGCGTCCCCAAGGCGATCGCTCGCGTGAACGATCCTCGCAACCAGGGTCACTTCGACCTGCTCGGCATCAAGCAGACGGTCTGCGCGACGACCAACATCCTCGGCCTCGTCGAGCATGAGGTGCCCGAGCACGGGCTCGTGCGCCTCTTGAAGCTCGGAGAGGAAGGGCTCGAGATCGTCGAGGTTCAGATCGAGAGCAACTCGCCCGTAGCCGGCTCCCGGGTCGGCGGGCTCTCGCTGCCCGAGGGATCGCGTCTGATCTCGGTCTTCCGCCACGGTCGCACCGAGCTCGTCGAGCCGGGCACGGTCATGCGCCCGGGCGACCAAGTGCTCGCGGTCGTCTCGGACGACTCCGCCCTGGCGCTTCGGAAGGCGCTGCTCGGATCCTCGGGCGAGTAGGCGGGTCAGAGGCGCCAGTAGTGCCGTGTGACGAGGACGACCACCGGGACGATCTCGAGCCGGCCGAGCCACATCAGCAGGATCATCGTGATCTTGGAAGTGTCGCCGACCGATGCGAAGGATCCCATCGGCCCGGTCA
>JACCTK010000392.1 GCA_013812465.1 Actinomycetota bacterium | reverse complement strand
ACCCGGAAATCCTCGACGGTGTGGTCCATCCGCGGCATACCGCGGGCTTCGGGGGATACGACCTTGAGTCCGAGGCGATCGCCGAGTTGTGGCGAGAGCTCGTGGCGGAGCGCCGGAGCATCCGGGTGCAGGTGCATACCCATCCGGGTGCTGCCTACCACTCCTCGCGCGACGACGCCCTTGCGCTCGTGCACACGCCGGGCTTCTTGTCTCTTGTCATCCCAGACTTCGGCCTCGGCGAGGTCGGCCTTGCTGGCGCCTTTCTCGCGGAGCAAACTCTCGAAGGCTTGTGGGTGGCGGTACCGCTCCACGAGAGGCTCGAGGTAACTGCATGAACACCTCGTACGAAGCGCTCGCCCGGACAACGCTCCTCCTCAACCGAGAGTTCTTTTCTGGCGACGCGGACGAGCGGACGATCGCTGACGCCTTGCTTGCCACGACCGTTCGGATGGCTGCGGACGAGGCGAACGTGACCTCACGGGCGGGGCAAACCGCGCTCGTAACCGGCTTCCTCCTCACTGCGCGACTCGGGATCGGGATCGAGCTCGACGCGCCGAACGTCCCAGTGATCGATCGAGCGGCGCCGCTGCGGGAACCGCTGCTCGTCGACGCTCTCGTCGAGATCGGCAGCGACCTTGTGCCCGGCGCTCGTGTGCGCACGACGGCGGGCGACGTCGACGAGAGCTTCGTCTTCGGCAGGGCTGCGAGTGAGGGTGAGGGATCGGGCGTCCACGTCGCCGCGACCGACTTCACCGCCGAGCTCGCGCGCGACGCGAGGGGCAGCGTGTCGGAAGGCGATTTGCCGCTCGGAGGCTTCGCCGCCGGCGCTGCGATCGCAGCGGTCGCGCTCGAGGCCGCGATGCAGCGGATCGAGAAGGCGACTGGACTCCGTGTGCGACGGCCACGGCCCTCGGCTGGCCCACCGGCCATGATTGACCTGCGAGACCTCTTCCCGGAGATCGAGAAGGGGCTCGTCGGCGACATCGGCAAGGTTAGTGTGATCAGCGGCGGAGCGATCACGCACGCACTCGTCTTCTGTCTCCTGCGGATCCCCGGCCTGCGGGCGGAACTACGCATCATCGAGGAGCAGACGGCCGACCTGTCGAACGTGAACCGTTACGCGCTCCTGCGCGTTTCAGACGATGGGCGCGCGAAGGTCGAACAGCTCGAAGGCGCGGCATCCCCCGACCTCCGGATCACGGGCATCCCGATGCTGTTCACGAAGGAGACTCGGGACAAGCTCGTGCCGCTCGCTGTTCGGGTGGTGGTCGGCGTGGACGAAGTGGAGGCCCGCTGGTGGGTGCAGGAGGAAAACCCGGTGTGGCTTGCCGTGGGTGCGACCGGCAACCATCTAGCCCAGCTGACCATCCATGGGCCGGACGGTCCGTGCGCCGGCTGCGCCCATCCCACCCCGCTCGAGCCGCAGACGATCCCGACGATCTCGTTCGTGTCGTTCTGGGCTGGACTCCTGCAAGCGTGTGCGCTCATCTCACGTGCGTCGTCGACTGGACGAAACGTCGTTGTCTACCCGTTCGCATTCGGCGGCCGCGCCCCCGTAGCGACCTTCGCGCTTGTGCCGAACACCGGGTGTCCGATCGGATGCCCTGCTTCAAAACGCCCAGACCAGGGAAAGGGCGACTCATGAGCGCGTACCCGCGCGACGGAGGGAGAAACGAGCGACAGCCGTGTGCCTTCATACAATGAGATCATGTCCAAGCGCGACTGGCTTCTGATTCTCGCGGCCCTCAAGGGCCCGGCGGCGGGGCTTGACCCCGTCCGAGTGCAGAAGGGAATGTTCCTTCTCGCGATGGAGGGAGATCTGCCTGCCCAGGAGCGGTACGAGTTCGAGCCGTACAACTACGGCCCGATGAGCAAAGAGGTGTACCGCGACCTCGATGAGCTTGTGGTCGAGGGCCTCGTAGAGCGGACACAGGCTCCTGGACAGGCGTGGCCTCGCTATCGGGCCACCGAGCGTGGCCGCCAGACGGCCCAGCGGCTCGTCGATGAGTCTGGCCCCGACGCGGAGCAATCAGCGCGAAAGCTCTACGAGATCAAGCGCGACATCGTCGATAAGACCTTCTCTGGGCTCTTGAACGATGTCTATGACCGCTATCCGCGGTACGCGGAGAAGAGCGTCTTCCACAAAACGTGACGGTCGTCGTAGCACTGGCTGGTCGAGACGCAATGGTGCTCGCCTCGGACAGCCAGGAGACGACTGGTCAGATCAAGGCGACCACCGAGAAGCTCCGTCTCGTCGGTGACAGGATGGCTTGGGGTGGGGCGGGAGACGCGGCCCTCATCCATCGAGTGGCTGCCGAACACGCCGCGATCGAGGCCAGCCTCGCGAGTGAACGCTGGGCGGTCGCATCTGCAATCGGCGACGTTACGCGACCGGTGCAGCTGGACGGCCGGGACTCGCACATCGCGTTCGGCAACGCGCCGCCTCCGATGTTCGCCGGAATCTTCTGCTGGTACGACCCGGACGAAACCCCTTGCATCTGGCAAGTGGCACCGAATGCCGCGTCGAGCCAGTTCAGATCGCGAAAGGCCGCCATCGGAAGCGGACAACCGTCCGCGGAGGTCGCATTGGCGAGCGTGGCCCACCTGCGTGTCCACGAGCTCGACCTTGAGCGTCTTCAGATGGTGGCCTGGAAGAGCGTGTTCGACGTGATCACAACGTCCGCTTACGGCGTCGACTTTCCGATTCGCCTCGCAGTGATCCAGCCTGGATCTGCGCGGGTGTTGAACGCTGATGAGTCAAGCGCGGTGCGAGATTCTGTGAACGCCTGGCTGGAGCGACAACGCGACGTTCTCGGGGCACTAGCCGAAGTCAGCGCGCCGGAGTCGGAGTCGGCTGAGGCGTCAGCTTCAGGCGGCGGACACGAGAGTGACGTTGGAATTGAACCGCCGCCGCTGGGCTCAGCGGAGTGAGGCGGACACGCGCTCGCCCGCTGTCGCCCCAACCGCTTCAGCGCCGAGTTCTCGGCAGCGCCAACGCAGGAGCCGCTCGAACACGCCGCCGAGAACGTCGCCGCGTACACGTCGAGGAGGCCGGCCAGGTCGACTGAGACCTCGCCCTTGTCGCCGCGGACGATCACGTCGTAGATCGAGCGAGCCTCGACCTCGAGCGGGCTGACCATGTCCTGGACGAGCGGCAGCACCGCGCCGGCCATCTCGATCTGCGTCTGCTTGATGAGAGCGGCATCGGCGGCGGCTTCCGCGAGCGTCAGGCCGAGTGCCGAGGTGAGCGAGGCGAAGTGGCCGAGCGGATCTCGTTGCCGAGCACGCCGACGCGCGTCAGCGCGGAGCCCCTGTTGGCGCCGCCCTATCTCCAATGGTGGGCGCGGATGAAGTTCCAGCCTGCCGTGACCAGCGGCTCGCGAACGTCCGGATCCAGATCCTCGAAGACCGCGGCGACCGCGTCCGGTAGTCCTTCGACGTGCAGCTTCTCGACGGTGCCCCGAAGGTAGCCGCGCAGCAGCATTCCGAGGCGGTCGAGTTCGGCGACAAACGGGGCGAAGGGCCGCTCCCATCCGTCGAGTTCGTCGATCTCGTCGGGATCCGCGCCCCAGGTGGGATCAACGAGATCGCCGAACACGCCGGCGAGAACCGCACCATCGGGGTACAGGCGGTCGCTACGGGGCCAGCCGGCGACGCAGGCGGCAAGGTTCAGCAGCCGCTCGAGGAAACGAAGCGGGTCGTCGATGTTCTGCGACGAGCCGAGCCAGTCGAAGGCGGCCCGCACCAGCTCGGTGGCCGCTTGGCGCCGCTCGTCGCTCTCGCGCTCGAAATGCGTGAGCGGACCGAGGATGTCCGGCGGCACGACAGGGGTCGCGCCGAGGATGCGGGCGTTCAGGGAATGCACAGCCATCGCCTCGGCCAGCATGAGACGTGTGTAGCGCATCTCCTCGCGGATTTCGTCGGCGAACTCGCCGGCCTCGTAGTACTTGTCGTAGGCGAGGTCCCTCGCGAGAGACTCGAACGAGCAGCCGCGCGGGATCCAGTACCGGTTATTCATGCGCTTCTCCCGCCTCGCTGATGTACGCGCCGCGCAAAGGAGGCGCTTTCGCTGCGCCCGAGGGGCTGGCCGCCCCGACGGCGGCTGCCGATGACGGGACGGGTCGGGACGTCACTGCCGCTGTCCGCTCTTTCCAGGCCGAGCTTGCGGCAGCGCTCGCCCAGGAGCCGCTCGAACTCGCCGCTGAGCACGTCGCCGCGAACCTCGTCGAGGAGCCCAACCAGGTCGATTGAGATCTCGCCCTTGTCGCCGCGGACGATCACGTCGTAGATCGAGCGAGCCTCGACCTCGAGCGGGGTGACGATGTTCTCGACGAGCGGCAGCACCCTTGCGACGGCCTCGCTCTCGATCTGCTTGATGCGCGCGGCGTCGGCGGCTGCTTCGGCGATCGTGACCACGAGAAGGCCCGCCGCTCGAGCGAAGTGTCCGAGTGAGATCTCGTTCGCGATGTCGCCGCCTTCGATGCGGAGCAGGTCAGGATCTTCCGTGTCAGCGGTGGCCGTCAGCCCGAGTCGCGCGAATGCCGTCGTCAGCGCCGCGCGCGCCTCGTCGGGGTCGGCGCCGACGACCAACTCGAGATCGCGGCCCAGCCGGTCCGCGTACGGCCCCAGCCATTCGCGATAGCCACCGGGTACGTCGGCGTCCTCGCTGAGGAGGTTCACCTGGAGCGCGTCGGACTGCGACACCAGCGAGGCGACGACGCGTGCAGGTTCCGGCGGCGAGCTGCTTCGCCAACCAGGACTGCGACCGAGAGTCCCGGCGCGACGTGATGGGCCTCTCCTGATTCCTGGCGCTCGATCGCCTCGACGACCAGCAGCCGAATCAGAGCGCGCATCGACAGCGGGCGTCCCCACTCGAGCACGAGCACCTGCTCAGAGACCTCCTCGAGCTCGTTGCGGGAGGCGAAGGTGAGGATCGCCTGAGCCGTGCGCAGGGCGTCTTCGCCGTCGATGGGAGGAGCGTGGTCGAACAGAAACCACGACTGCTCCCCCGCTTCGCCGTCCGTCACTGACGCTTCCCAGCCAAGCGCTGGGAGATCAGGCTCGTCGGGCCAGTAGCAGGCGCGCGCGACCTCGGGCTCGAGTGCACCGCCGCACTCTGGGCATGTCGCGCCGCGGACGCGCGTGCTGGCGTCCGCCATCGCCGCGAGGTCGAGCTGGTCGCGCGGCAGCTCTGTCTCGATGCTCGCGAGAGCCGTCACGCCGCATGCCTGGCAGCGGACGGTCGTGAACATCCGTCGTCGTGACTGGGCCGGCGGGCCGGCTGAGATGTGCGTGGGCATCAGAAGTCGTCCTTCGTATGGGGCGTGCTGTCCGGGATTACCATCCCCGCGCTCGGGTGAGCTTGCTTTTCGGCATCCAGCTCGTGGGACGCCACCGCCGTAGCCGCCTCGCTCAGGAATCGCTGAGACGAGCCACGACCACCAGGTGCTGGTTCGAGTGCCACGTCTTCGACAGTAGGTCGCCGCAGGTCGCCGCCCCGGCCATGGGATCTGGTGCTTGATGGACTGGGCCGGCTCCCGCTCTCAGCTTTGTGCGCAGAGTTCATGAATTTGGCCAACCTCGCGCCTTGACTCCGCGTCAAGAAACGTCTTACGCTTGCATGGTCGTGCTTTCAGAACCGCCAAGTGAAGGAGGACTGACGAAGTCGAATCCCGCGCCCGGCGACACGATTGTTGGAGGCATGAGAACGCTCCGCGAGCTCCTCGTCCTCGGGTTCGTTGCGGCGTTCGTCGTCGTCTACGGCGATTTCATTCTGGAGATCTGGAGGGCGCGCGCGAACGGCGCCAGCCCGCCTCGGTTCAACGACGGGTTGCTTACGTTCGCCGGTGCGTTGGCGGGCATCCTCGGCGGCGCTTTCGCCATCGGGCTGGGGATTGCCAAGCCAGTAGGATCTACGCGTGGGGGCCGCTTGGGCCCCGCGAGGAATCGGTTCAGCGGCCTCTCGCTATCTGTCACTCTCGGGATCTGGGCCTACGCTCTTGTCGGTGCGGCAGCAGCCACGACGACGCTCGTGAACCTCGACGAGACCCCGGACCCAATCAAGGCGCTTTCCTCGGTCTTCGTCGGTTACATCCTGACTCTTGGATCCACCGCGTTTCGTGAGATTCGACCTCCTTAGAAGCCGACCGGTCGCCGATCGGGTACAGCAGGCCTGCATCGACTTCGTCCGCCACAAGACATCAGGCGGCTTCGTATTCATCGGCTACTGTTTTCTAGCCCTAGTGTTCCTATTGGGCATGCTGGTGCTGGTGGCGTGTAACTATGCCTCCCGCAAGTTGCGTCTCCCCGGCGAGCTCGCCTATGCAGTAGTGGTTATGGCAGTTGCGGTCTGGGCGGTTGGGCAGACGCGGCTCGCGCGCGAGACACTCGCGCACTTCGGAATCTCACCGTTCTCGTTGAAGCGCGCTTTCATTTGGAGTGCCTTTGCGCTCGTGGCCGTCCCCGTGGCGGTTGTCCAGTGGCCTTTGGGACCGTTCGCTCTCGCGGTGGGCCCGCTCTTGGTTCTGGTTCTCTACCTCAGGCGGCATGCCGAGGATGTGCCATCGTGGCGCTCGGACTGGGCCGCGGCTGCCGGGGGGATCGCGCTCGTCCTCGTG